>CAJWQP010000029.1 GCA_913045445.1 uncultured Nitrospina sp.
AGACCATCGAAAGTCGGTGGCGGCAGTTCCTCAAAACGCAGTTCAACCCGTTCCTCATTCAACTCGACTTTTCCATTGTAGCAGAAAAGCAGATTAGGCACTTCCTTGAGAGCTGTTCCCTGTTTAAGCGCGGTCAGCAAACGGTGCAGAGGTTCCTCCCCTTCAAAAGTGACCACACTGTCGCAGAACTCATCGAAGAATTCAGGCTGATCCAAAAGTTGTTTCGAGTTGACACTGAAAATAGGTCCGCCGAGTGTGATGTGTAGATGCGGGTGTTTTTCCTTGAGCATACGCGCCAGAGTCAGGCCAGGTAAAATCTGCGAGATGCCGACAATGGAAATTCCCACCAGTCCGTAGTCCTCCCATTGTTCCGAAGGCAACAGCACATCCTCATAGAGGTTGATGAAGGGATTCACGTTTTCATCACGAGTGACCCCGGCGGCGCGTTGAGTCGATTCCTCAGCGCGGGTTCCACTTTCGAAAGTCGACAGCGTGAGGACGGATGGAGCGTAGGCATCCGATATCAGTTTCAGTGCCGACTTGATAACCATGTCCGCTTGTTTGTAGGCCTCAAAATTGAAAAACCGGTCCGGCGTCCGCATGACCTGTTTCGCGTCATCCACCCCGGAGATGATGGTGGGGGCAAACCGGATGCCCGTTGCCAGAACGTCCATCAGCGATTTTTCCTTAAACGAGAACGACTTCTTCTCTTTCAGCGCGGTCAGACGGCTCTCCATTTTCGCGACCGCTTTCTCAAGCAGAGGCGGCGACAGAAAATGATCATAAGATTCGATATTGAAATCTCGTTGCGCGACATCCCAACCCCTGTCCCTGAGATAGGCGCATAAATAGGGCGTGCTCAAATAAGGCTGAGTGGGATACCACTGAGCAGGAAAAATAAGTAATGATTTCATGATGTTGCCATCATATCACCATTCCACCCCACAACCCAAATGGATAATCTGGAAATCCAGAAAAGCGATTTTTGAAGGATGGGAAAACTTTTATAGGATTAATCGATATATTGAAAAAATCGAACTATGGTACCGGAAAATCCATTTGACATCAAAGTTGCTGGACGTATAATTAGCGGCTTATACCGAAAACGTCTGCGATTTATCAGCTTTTTAAGTGAGTGCCTTTGGGTCTTATGCAGGTCGGTTTAATGGACAATGTGGCAATCGCACTAATTACATAGAGGATTTTTATGTCAAGATTTCGCAATATCAATATTACCAATACCTTGAAGATTCAATTATTTCTGATTGTGCTCAGTTTGTTTCTAGTCACTTCCGCTTACGCGAAAGCTACGGCGGAGAAAGCGACGGAAACGGAAATTTCCCTTGTGGATGGCATCGCAGTAGATAAGAAGGGAAATATCTACATTGCCATGCGCGAACACAACGTGATCAATCGCATCGACACCAAAGGTATGATGACCCGGTATGCAGGTTCGGGGGAATCTGGTTTTTCCGGAGATGGTGGGCCTGCAGTAAAAGCCCGGCTCAAGACTCCGGCTAATCTGACTTTTGACTCTAAAGGCAACCTTTATATTGCCGACCGCGATAACCACAGGGTACGCAAAGTGGATACCAGAGGCAACATCACCACTTTTGCCGGTACAGGTAAGGCAGGTTTTTCCGGAGATGGCGGACCGGCAGTTAATGCCGAGCTCAACCTGCCTTCCGGGTTGGCGGCTGATGGCAAGGGAAATATTTTCATATCAGACCGATCTAACGACCGCATCCGTGTTGTCGACAAAAAAGGAAACATTCGTACATATGCGGGCAGTGGCGTTGAGGGTTTTCGGGGTGACGCGGGTCCCGCGCTTGAGGCGCAATTGGCTAAGCCTTTTGGTATTGCTCTTGATGGTAAAGGGAATCTGTATATAGCGGATCGCAAAAACAACCGCGTTCGCAGAGTTTCAACTCAGGGCATCATCACAACCGTGGCCGGGGATGGAGGATTTTTCTTTATGGGCGATAACGGCCCTGCTTACCGGGCCAGTGTTGCCGCTCCGACAGGAGTAGCCATTGACAGCAAAGGAAACCTCTATATAGCGGATAGAAGCAATAACCGTGTCCGTGTGGTCGACCAGCTTGGGATGATCAGGACCGTTGCCGGAACCGGACAGCAAGCTTATAACGGTGACTCGGAAGTCGCCCGCGAAACCACCCTGCACCTTCCATTTGGACTCACCATTGATTCCAACGACAATCTTCTAATCATTGATCGGTCACATTATCGCATTCGGCGTGTCGACCCTAAATCCGGCAAGGTGGAAACAGTTGCGGGCAACGGGTTAAAACTGTTCGCCGGTGATGGCGGACCCGCTACTGGCGCAACATTGTATTTTCCCCATGGCATGATTGTGGATAAAGACGATAACCTGATTTTCTCTGACAAAGGCCATTCCCGTATTCGCAGAATAACACCTGAAGGGATCATCAGTACCATCGCGGGTAACGGCATTCGCGGAAACGTAGGGAACAATGTTCCAGCTCTCGAGGCTAATCTTTATAACGTCACAACTATTATTCAGAATTCAAAGGGAGAGTTGTTCACGCTGAGTCCCAGCGGATTCGTCAGCATTATCAGGAGGATCGATACTAAGGGAATCATTCATGACTACATGGATACCGCCCACGAAAAGTATCTCGACTCGATCAGTAAATCAAAATATAAAGGTCTGGTGCAGACAGGAGCGGTTGCGACCCTCACGCAGTTTTCAGATGTTGCGTTCGATCCTAAGGGAAACATGTTTATCACCGACCGTATGAATCACCAGATTAGAAAAATTGATACCAAGGGAAATATCACAACCATTGCCGGAACGGGAGATTCTGATTTTTATGGAGACGGCGGTCCAGCATTTGATGCGGCGTTTCGTGACCCGAATGCCATAACAACGGACAAGGAAGGTAACATATACGTTGCTGGATCGGCGAATAACCGGATTCGTAAAATTGATACCAAAGGCATTGTCACAACCATCGCGGGTAACGGGGAGCATCTGGACTCCGGCGATGGAGGGCCTGCGCTGGAGGCTGGAATTCGCTCCATGGATGATATTGCATTCAGTCCTGACGGCGAGTTGTACATTTTGGGAACCAATACTCACAAGGTTAGAAAAATAACTAAAGATGGAAAGATCGTCACTGTGGCAGGAACAGGATATGCCGGACTTTTCGGTGATGGTGGGCCAGCCACAAAGGCAATGTTGAAAAATCCAGCCGCGATCGTTTTCGACTCTGAAGGTAACTTGTACATTGCTGATATGGGAAGTAACCTCATTCGTAAGGTAGATACGAAAGGGACGATTACTACCTTTGCAGGAACGGGGTCGTTCGGTTGGGCACGGACAGGTGAAACGGTAGAAATCTATCTTCATCATTTCCCCTAAACCCGGAAATTGCTAATTTCGCAGGCGGGGCTTATTCCTCGTAAGTTTGTTGCATCTTTTAGAGCGACATTTATTTAGAATACCTCCGACTTATGATGGAGTTGTTCTTTCATTTATTGAAATCGAAACCTATTGGAGAATAGTTCATGCTTAGATTGGTTTTTACATTCGTTTTTACGAGTTGGATACTTTTGGCATCCAACGCCGCTACACCTGCTTTGGCCGATGGTACTGACAAGCTCGCTAATATTCTCAAAAAAATCGACAACCTCGTTTGTACCAATCCAGAGAAATTGACCCCATTTTACAGCGCCAAACTCGTTATTATGATTGATGACAAACGCGCTTTGCTGGAAAACCGGATTAAGGATTATCGGCAGATGATGTCAGAATTGGTTGGTATGGATTGTCATACGGAGCGAACGATTCTTGCTGGTGATATGGGAGGTGAAGTAGGTTATGTGCTTACGGACGAACTCATCAGTGTTGTCGCAAAAAATGTACACATAGATGAACGGCAACACAGCGTTTGCAGTTATGTGTTCTCCAAAGAAAAAGGCGATTGGAAAATCAGCCTGGAGCATTGTTCCAGTTTGCCTGATTACTCGATTCGACCCGGAGACGATGCCCTGTACTATTTCCATAATCCGGTCTATTAATTTCCTCGGCTAAAAGTAACCTTTAGAGGATTATTGCCCCCATTAGGAATTCGTTTGCGAGGGAGGTTTCCGAGTGGGCCGTTTTACCTTTTTAAAGGTGAAAGGAAGAAGCATGGCAGAGGATGCAGGTGAAGTTTCCAATGATGAAATAGTCGTAAAAATTGACCCCGACCTGAAAGACCAGATTCCTGGGTATCTACAGAACAGAAGAAATGATATTGTTAATATCAAGGCGGCGCTTGAGACAAAGGATTTCGAATTCCTCTAAAGGTGGGGCATTCGATGAAAGGGTCTGGCACCGGATATGGCTTTGCTCCTGTTTCGACCCTGGGGGGAGCCACGGAGGAAGCTGGAAAAACAGAAAATGTTAAAGAAGTTTTGACTAATATCGATCAACTCGCCCAATACCTGGATCGTATTACAGTTGTTTATGACTGATTTTTCTGCCGGTTTTTTTAGTTGGGAATAAACCTTGAAGATGAATATTTCTTTATCTCGCCTCATTTTTGCCTGTGAATAAGATCCTGTGCGTAGGCTCCATCCTTCTTCTGGTAATTATTGTTTTTCTGACAGTGAGTTTCGCCGCATCCGATGAAAAGGCCGAAACTCAACCATTCCAATCCTTCATGGAAGAGATGCGAATTGTTCCTTCCTCTGACTCTTTTCCACATCAGACACCGCAGGCGATCAATGAAGTTGCGGTGACGGCCACCTTGCCAGACTATCCCTGGATCCGTGTTTCAGAGTATCGAGGATATTTGAGTGAAAAATGTGTGTCTTGCCACCAAGGGACTGAGCAAATTGGAGAGTCGCATCCTCGTAGCTTCGGCTGTACCGTTTGTCATGGCGGCGATGGAGGAGCTGAGGATAAGAATACGGCTCACGCGACACTCATTTATGATCCGTCTGCGGGAACGGGTAAGCGAAATCCTTCCAGTTTAAGCGTGGTCGATACAACTTGCGGACAGTCCTACTGTCATTCCGGGCATAGTTTGAAAGACCGCAACCATGTAGAGCGAGTGAAAAAATCTATGATGGGCACCCTTGCCGGGATGATTTCCGGGTTACGCTATCAGTGGGGTGCGCAAGGCCACAGGGAGGCAGACTATGGCGTGCGTTCCGTAAAGGATGAGGATGGCCTGGTTAATGAGGGAGCTTTGCCCGGTTTACAGAAGCTCCCGATTTTTACCGATAAAGGTGAGGCATCGAAAACCGATACCGTAAATGTCTCGCGCCACATAGGAGACCGTCTGCTCAAGGATCGATGTTTCAACTGTCACATAGATTCTCCGAGTGGACCAGAAAATTTTCGCTCTCAAGGTTGTGCCGCCTGTCATTTTACCTACGATGCGGATGGGTTATACAAGGGGAGTGATCCTACCATTCCACGCGACGAGCCAGGCCATCCCAGAAGGCACAGTATGACAACGTTGACACCTGATTCGATTTGCAGTCAATGCCATAAAAGTTTTCAAATAACCCAGGTAGATGTATCGAAGGAAGAAAGTTTCTCAGCCGGAACGTTGAATGAAACTTCGGTCAAGCCTCTTCCGGGTTATGGGAAAATACGGCAGGATGTTCATGTGGCAGCCGGGTTCGAGTGTATTGACTGCCACACGCAGTTTGATATCATGGGCGATGGCAATATTTATTCCAAACAGTATCAAGCCGTTGAAATACGGTGTGAAACCTGCCATGGAGACACCGATTCTCGCCCATTGATTGCCCAGATTACTGATCCGCTTGATCGTGTCATCCGTCTTGCCCGCTCATACACAGGATGGAACAACTTGGTTGGCGACTGGATGGTTTTGTCTTCGCGCCAACGCAAACTGACCAACGTCAAAGTCAGGGAAGGCAGAATCGTTGCACTGGGCAAGCGAAACGGAAAAGTTTATCCGATTCCATTGACAGTGGATGTCGTTGGGGGTCATAAAATTCCCGGTCATAAGAATAAGCTGGAATGTACTTCCTGTCACTCGCAATGGGTTCCCGACTGCAAGGGGTGTCATGCCACTTTTCTTTCTGGTCAAACGGGGACAGATAAATCATGGGCATCTGTTAAACAAATGGTGGAGGTCAAACTTCCTTCGTTGATGTTGGGTCCGCGGGGAAAAGTAACGCCAATGTTTTCTCCGGAGAGACGTTTGTTGAACGTGTTTGATGAACAAAAAAACTCGATAGCAGTAATGAGAGACGATGGAGATGCCTCAGGTGATTATCGTGAGTGGTCATTCACCAACCCTCACGGATATTCTGGCGGACGGCTGGCATACTCGATGAATCCACATTCAATCGGTAAGCGGGTGCGGTCTTGCGCTTCATGTCACATGTCGTCCCGTGCATTGGGGCTGGGAGAGGGCGATATCAGTATCGGGCTTAAATCTTCCGGTAAGGACGATATTTTGTTACCGTTGGTGAAAACCGAAATAACTTCCGGTCGTTCGCAACTCACGCCTGCCGCGAGAGTGACTATGCGCGGCGAACCGTTGGCGGGTGTCAGTCAGCCTGGAGCCAGGCCATTCAATCAGGGAGAGATTAACCGAATTCTGAAAGTTGGGAATTGTATTCCCTGCCATAATGAATATGACGACCCTATTTATCAGGACATGAAAAAAAGTTATTTATTTGAGAAATCTTTGAATCACCGGAATTTGAGAAAAAGGATTTTGAATCAGCAGTGATTATCATACGAAAAACTATTCTATCTCTTGTCCTTGCTGTTGGGCTCGCCGTTTGGCTATCATTCCTGGGCGTTCCGCAACTGTTTGCCCAAACTCAGGACTCATCAAATTGGAAAGATTTTTTTGATTTCCTGCC
The DNA here is from genome assembly GCA_913045445.1 of uncultured Nitrospina sp. Classification (GTDB taxonomy): domain Bacteria; phylum Nitrospinota; class Nitrospinia; order Nitrospinales; family VA-1; genus Nitromaritima. The sequence continues at coordinate 6,883 of CAJWQP010000029.1, forward strand.
TGCTGAGAAACAAACGGAAACCGGTCCTGTTCCCGATATGGATACGGAGTCGGATGGTATTCGAGAAGAAGATATAGCCGCGCCTTTGCCGGTTCTTGATGTTTTGCGAAAAAAATTGGTTGAGGTGCCTCCACAGCAGAAAAAGGATTTTATAGACGCGGGAGATTTCCGCGACCCGTTTCTCCTTTTGCGGGGAAGCAAAAAGAATACGGAAAAAGTTCTGGAACCCGGAGTGACGGTGGATGGGGTCCAGTTTAATTCGTATAAAGAGTCGGATTTGTTTATTGAAAAGGTATATCGCGACTCCCGTTTCCAGGTTGAAGATGTTTTTGGGAAACCGGAGCATTTGGATGGTGGGGGCTGTCTGTATTGTCACAGGGGTATAGAGAGGATCAGTAAAAACCATAAATTCCGTTGCACTAAATGTCACGCTGGGAATCGCAGAAAGAGAACCTTGCCCGCCGCGCATAAGAATTTGGTCGCGAACCCATCCGACCTAGATCATGCGCCCAAATATTGTGGTAAATGCCATGCGGATCAAATTGAACAGGTGGAACAGTCACCCATGGCAACTGGAAAATCTGTGATTGACGTTACGCGTTTTGCCTGGGGCTCTCAGAATGAAGAGGAAAGCGTCTACTCGTTGCGTCCGAAAAAAGAAAATGGAGAGTCCGCTCTGCCCGGTCTGGCAGATGGAGAACCTGTCGATGCTTTTTTACGCACCAAATGTCTACGCTGTCACCTGCAAAGTGAATCGCCTCATCGTCCGGGAGATTTCCGTGCCGGAGGGTGCGCCGCTTGTCATATGATTTATTCCAACGATGGGCATACGTTGACTCATGACCGCGCTATCCAATCCCGGCAAAGAAAAAACCGTGAAGAAAAAACGGAACGATTTAAAAGAAAGTTTGCCGCCCGCAGTCTGAAAAATCCTCGTGCTTATCCAGTACTGCATAAGTTCACAACGGCTATACCCAGTGTTCAATGCGAACATTGCCATAATGAGAATGGGATCGGCAATGAGTATGAGGGATTATTTTCTCCCGCCGCCAGACCCCGTTCGGCTTTTCAGTTAAGCGGCGCGGATAAACCGGTTCTCTATGGGGCGGAACATGAATTTTTGTTGCCTGATATCCATCGTGAGCGCGGAATGCATTGTATCGACTGTCATGTCGCGTCCGATCTTAAAGGAGCGCCTCCGGGGCCTGAATTACACGCGGGTGTGGAAATCCGTTGCGAAAATTGTCACGGCACTCCTTCTGCAAAACCAGAGGAGTTGTTGCTTATTGAATCCGATCCCAGAACCAAACGATTGCTTGCTTCCAACGCGCTCAATTCAAACCTTAAGAAAAAGATTATGGCCGGGGACGCGGTCCTCCTCAACTCTGGCGGTGTGCCTCTCACCCATGTTAAGAAGGAAAAGGAGAGGTGGGTTTTGTATTCACGGGTGACAGGAAAAAAACACGTTATACCTTTACTGGCGGAAAAGAAGCCGGTGACAGCCCACCGAATAGCGCGTCATCTGGAAACGATGGAATGTCACACCTGTCATGCCCGGTGGTCAACTGGCGAATGGGGCATGCACATGATTCGGGAAGAAAATCCTGACTTGTCCAAGTGGACGGATTGGAGCTTTGCTGATCCGACATTGCAGGACATGTTGTGGAATCCTGATCCAAAAGTTTCAGGAATGATTGACTGGTTGTCTGCTGAATGGATGGGGGATAAATTGTCGGGGAATACGGCTCCCGGTGTTTTCTGGGATTTAACTGTTGAGAAGGACTGGAGTACGATGATTCTTGGAAAAAATCAGCGTGGGAAATATTCCATTATGAAACCTCGGCACCAGTATTTTTTGACGGATCGACAGGAAAGAGAGGAGAACGCAGAAGAAGGAACAGAGGCGCCCGTGGCAAAGAATGAAAGACCGCGATTAATTCTCATCCCGCACACTCCTCATACCATTCGTACCACAGTTCGGCCCTGCGAGAGTTGTCATGAAAGTGAAGTTGCATTGGGTTTGGGTGACCCGACGCGGAAAACTATAACAGACGCAGAATCGTTTTTCACAGCCTGGGAAGAAGACGGGCGCGTCCCTTCCGATTTTCAATCCAGGCAGGTGGTGACGGAGACAGGTGAGCCGATCCAGCAGGCTTATCCCAGTGAGCAGGTCCGCTTTTTGAACGCGGAGGAAATCGCCGCGATGAAAAATAAAAGTGATGTTTATAAAGCCTATCGCTATATGGATTTGCGAGAAAAGCGGTTCCCCAGGTTGCTGGCCCGGGATGAGTTTCCTTTTGACCGACGTCATAAAAAAAATGAAAAGCTGGCAGGGGAACCCGGACAGGAAAAGGATTTTTTGTTTAATGTAGACGAAAAAAGTTTTGTGGTACACCAGCCCTTGGAAGAATCTTCGGCTTCTTCTACGGTTTCTCCTGCTGTTCAGGAAAAATCAGCCGGACAGGACCGTTTTTCGGATATAGAGCCGGTAGAAGGCAGGATGATAATGGAATTTTCTCCCGATTTCTTTCAGGCACCCGTACCCGATGAAAAACTGGAATCTGATGAAAAAATTTCAACGGGTGAGTCTGATGCGTCGGGCGAGGGACTTTGATAGATGAGAATCGGGATAGGTGTTTTATTATTAATATGTATGAGTGTGTCGCCGGTTTGGGCAGAGCCTGAAGAAATTGAAAAGAAAGGATGCCGGGATTGCCATCGCTTTTCCTCCGAAGAAAAGCAACCTGCCAGGGGGCCGGATCTTTTTTATGCCGGTGATAAATTTCACGAAAACTGGCTCAAAGAATTTTTGCAATCGCCAAAGGTGATTCGCAAGGTGGGATATATTACCGATCCGGGGTTCCCCAGTGGGAATCCGGAAGTAAGCCAACCTCATAGCACTCTCACTCATGAAGAGTCCGCGAGAGTTTCAACTTTCCTCATGACGCTCCACCTGCCTGATTATGAAACGGGAAAGGTTGATGATGTGCCTTTGTCTAAAGGCGCAAGGGCGCAGGCGAAAATGCTGTTCGAACGAAATTTCGGGTGTATTGCCTGTCACGAGGCCTTGAACCTGGTGGGAAAAGTTCGTGGCGGCGTGTCGGGGCCCACTTTGGTCGATTCTGGATTGCGCCTGAAACCTGACTGGGTTTTCCACTGGCTGAAATCGCCAGAAAAGTTTTTGCCCAGGGGGCGTATGCCGGTATTTAATCTGGATGATGAGACAGCGATTCGTATCACAAAATATGTTTTAAGCATACGAACGAAGAAATAGTATAAATTGGATTACGCCTGTGCTAGTGCTAGTCACCAGTGCGAGGAAATAGCGAATCGACTAATGATATTGAATAAGAAAACGAAATTTTTGAAAACATTGGAATTTTTTCCAGAGCTATCACTGTTTCTGGCACTTATTATTTTGTCGGGTTGTGGTTCCGAGAATCCGACTCAACAGGTAAAACCTCCTGCTGAGGCAGTTCCTGTTGTTCCAGACCGCTCTGCGCCAGTGGTGAATGTGAGCCAGGTGACGGAAGAAACCCGTCAGACGTATCAATGGTATTGCACGCAGTGCCATGGCGAGAAGGGGCATGGTAATGGTGTCAATGCACCCCACCTGGTGGTTCCGCCTCGCGACCATACGAAGGCGAGTTATCTGGAAACTCGCTCTGACGAACAATTGTTTGAGGCGATAAAACTGGGCGGGCTGGCTGTAGGACGCGCCCCTTGCATGCCTGCATGGGGGAATACTTTTGAAGATAAAACGATTCATTCTCTGGTCAGCTACATTCGTGAGCTATGCGACTGTGAAGCCTTGTGAATGGGTTCAATCCCACCTCTGGTTAAAAATTTGCTATAATCCTGTTTAGTAGTCTTTACAAGGTGTGCTTGCCCTGCCTTTCTAAATCTTGTCAAACTGTTCATCATTGATATGGATATGTCATGGTAGATGTTGTTCCTTTTACAGGTTTGTTGTTCGATCAGGAGAAAACAGGTCCGGCGGATGGGTTCACGGCTCCGCCCTATGATGTGATTTCGCCACAACAACAGGATGAGCTTTATGAGAAAAACGCATTTAATATTGTTCGTTTGATTTTGGAAAAACAATACCCTGAAGATGATGAACAGAACAATCGCTACACTCGTTCATCAGCGACATTCAGGCAGTGGATTGAAGCAAAGGTTTTGGTCAAGGACGAGAAACCGGGGTTTTATGTATACAGTCAGGAATACACTTATGAAGAACAGTCGGTATGCCGGGTCGGTTTTTTTGCCCGGGTACGGGTAGAAGATTTTAGTACAGGGAATATCTGTCCGCACGAGTTCACTCTGGCTAAGGCAAAACAGGATCGTATGAAGTTACTGAAAGCGTGCCGGGCAAACTTCAGTCCTGTTTTTGGTTTGTTTTCTGATCCGGCGGGTGAAGTGGACACCAGGTTGAATCAGGCTATGAAAGACCAGCCTTTAGCGGTAGTCGAGGAGAATGGAATCCTGAACAAGGTATGGCGGCTTGACGATGAAGAGACCCTTGGTTTCATCACGGAGCAGTTTAACGACAAGAAAATTTTCATAGCCGATGGGCATCATCGTTATGAAACAGCGTTGAACTATCACAGGGAACATGGTGATACCGTGGAAGACTCGGCTCACGTGATGATGTTTCTAACCAATCTGGATGCGCAGTCACTGGCAATTTATCCGATTCACAGGCTTGTTAAAAGTCCTATTCCTTTCGATGAAACGGATTTTATGCATCAGGTGGAAAATTATTTCGATGTGGAACCTCTGGATAAGGGGATTGGAAAAGAGGGTATCCGAGAGCTTCTCGAATCTGCTGATGAAGACAATATTGTCTTCTCAGTTTATTTTGGGCAGGATAGGGGGTATTTTATTAAAATTAAGGATAAAACTAATATGCTTCCCTTGCTGACTGCGGACGAGCCTGAAGAGTTGCAGGTTCTTGATGTGGCACAGCTTCACACGTTACTGCTCAAGACGATTCTTAAGGTAGACACGAAAGATCCTCATAGCCAGCAGTATGTGACCTATAAAGTAGATATGGATGAAGCGTTGAGCCGAGTTGATTCTGGTGAATTTGACATGGTCTTTTTTATGAACGCGACTCGCATTGAACAGGTCAGAAACCTGGCAGAAAAAGGTATTCGCTTGCCGCAAAAAGCCACGTTCTTTTATCCCAAGCTTCTTTCCGGATTGGTTATCAATAAATTCGAGTCATAAAGCAGAACTCCTGTCCGCCGTTTTCTGGTTGAGTTGTTTTCCTGATTCCCCTTTTGTCTAGTGTTTTAAAGTTATGTATTATGAAAATCGTGTCTGCTTTTATCGAGTGTTTTAAAAATTTTGTATTATGAAAATCGTGTCTGCAGAGTTTATGACGGGAGCGGTGTCTTCCCGCCAGTATCCTGAGCCTGAGTGGTCGGAATTGGCGTTTGTTGGCCGGTCTAATGTTGGCAAGTCTTCCTTGATCAATTCGCTTCTGAATAGAAAGAAACTTGTTAAAACCAGTCAGACCCCTGGCAAGACTCAGGAAATAAATTTCTTCAAGGTGAACGGCGACTTCATTTTTGCCGATCTTCCTGGATACGGTTTCGCCAAAGTTCCTCCTGCGGTGCAAAAACGCTGGAAGAAAATGATTGAGGAGTATTTACTCAATAGGGAAACTCTTTTGGCCGTGGTTTTTATTATCGACATGAGGCGAAACCCATCTCCTTTGGATCTCGATTTGAAAAACTGGCTGGAAGCTTGTGATGTAGACTACATTCTTGTAGGAACCAAAGCAGATAAATTATCTCAGACGGAATTAAAAAAGCAGGGGCGTAAACTCAATGACGCTTATTTTGAGGGCGAGGAAGGCGAGCTTCTTATCTATTCAAGTAAAAACGGTCGAGGAAGGAAAGAGCTTTGGAGCGTCATCACCGCCCTAATGGAAAAGTAGCAGGCAGGAAGGCTTGTGCGGGTTGCTGAAAGATCAATTCGAAGCGAAATGAATTGTCGCCCTGAGCTTGTCGAAGGGTGCATGCTTCGACAGGCTCAGCACGACACACGATAGAGGGCTCAGCATGGTCATTAATTTTTGTTTGGGATTCGAAAACCACAGGAGGCCAAAAGAAGTCGATTAAAAAGACTGTCTTTTGACCTCCCTGTTAACAGGTATGGAGTTACCCCCACAATTCTTCGGGCATTTCCAGACGCTCAACTTTTTTGCCCTGACCGATGTGTTGGTCAAGGATTTCGTCGATATCCTCTGGTGTGACCTTGTTGTACCAGACGCCTTCAGGGTAGACCACCACGACGGGTCCCATGGAACAGGGGCCCATGCATGACGCGTTGGTGAGGAGAACCTGACCAAAAAGCCCTTTTGTTTCAATGGCCATCCCCATTCGCTCCATAAGGGCCATGGCGTTGTGTTCTCCACAAGACCCTCTGGGATGTCCAGGAGGTCGTTGGTTGGTACAAATGAAAATGTGATGACTTGGTTTCGGCATTATTTTCTCCGGTAAATTGAATTCATCAAACTTGAGAATTCTACTTGAGATGTCGAAAAAATCAAATGGATTTATATTTTATGGATGAAAAATATTATGACCGCACCTGCCGCCTCGGAAAATAATTTCCCCCAAGCCCGTTTTGGCCCTTCTTATCTGTCAGCGGCAGTGGAAAAAATGTTCCAGTGGTCGGCTTCTGAAATTTCCTGCCAGGCTCTTGAGGGAGATGCTTCAGACCGTTCTTATTTCCGGGTGCTACTGAAAGATGAAACCAACCCAAAGGGTCCGCGATCATTAATTGTGATGCAACTCAAGGAACCTGCGTCTGAGCCGGAAACGGATTTTACCCGAATTCTCAAATTTCTAAGAGGACTCGATCTTCCTGCACCGGAGCTTTTTCATTACGATGTTCCTATGGGTTTGTTGTTTCTGGAGGATTGTGGAATCAGGACGCTGGAAGAGCAACTCCATGAATTTCCTCAGAACAAGGCGCGGTTGTACCGTCAAGCGGTAGAACTGCTGGTTCAAATGCAAACCCGGGCGACTCGTGCGATGGATGCGGAATGCCCTGCCCACCACCTTCGGTTTGATGTGGAAAAACTAATGTGGGAATTTGATTTTATGCTGGATCATTATGTGGGTAAGCTATGCGGATTACCCCTTGAAAACTCCGCTAGAAAGGATGTGCGCGAGGTTTTAATTCCGCTTTGTGAATCGCTTGCGGCGGAGGAACTTTGCTTCACGCATCGGGACTATCATTCGCGCAATCTGATGGTCGATGGAAAGCGTTTGGTTCTTATCGATTTTCAGGATGCCCGGATGGGACCTTGCCAGTATGACCTGGTGTCGTTGCTCAGGGATTCATACGTTCGGGTTGATTTTGATTTGCTGGGAGAACTGGTGGATTATTACATCCAGCTCAAGGAAAAAGAGGAGAAGCAGAAAGTTGACCGGGAGGAATTTGCTCGAATATTTGACGCTATGTCTGTGCAGAGAAATCTCAAAGCGGTGGGAACCTTTGCTTACCAGAGTGTCGGGGAAAATAATGATAGGTACACTGCTTATATCGCACCGACCCTTGCTTACGTCCGTCAAACTCTGGACCGGCGGTTTGGGAACTCTGCTTTGCGGGAGACCTTGTTGAAATATATTCCGGGTTTGGAAGGAAGCGAGGCGGAAGGATGATGTCGTTACTCAAACGCTATGTTCTTGGAAAATTCGTTTACAGTTATCTGCTGTCAGCGGCGGGTCTCATCGGGATTTTTCTTGTTGTCGATTTCTTTGAGCGGGTTGACGAATTTGTTTCCCGCGGTCTGCCGTATTCGGATCTTGTTTTTTATTATATTTACAAGATTCCTAATATTGCATTTTACATGGCGCCTCAAGCGGTGATGCTGGCGACGGTTATCACACTCGCGACTCTGGCGCGGGATAACGAGATTGTCGCCATGAAAGCCTGCGGTATAAGTATTACCGGCATCACCCTGCCAATTTTGGGTTCGGCGCTGGTGATCGCGTTGTTGATTCTCGCAAGTAGCGAATATCTTACCCCCATCACCAACAAGAAAATGAATCATATTTTTTTCGTGAAAGTCCGGCATAAGCCAACCTATGGCACGATACAAAGGGAGAAAATATGGCTTGTCGCCAAGGATGGGGCTATTTGGAATATTGATCAGTTCGACCCGGAAAAAGGGCGGATGAGTAAGGTGAGTATCTTTTATAAATATGGCGGTCGGTCGATCCAGAAACGTATCGATGTTGATGAGGTGGTGTGGACGGGTAAGGAGTGGGAATTTATCGCTGGATATGTACGCACCTTTCGTTCTGATGGATTGGATGCAACGGTATATTTTGCGAAGAAGGTCTTCCCGATCGCAGAAACTCCTGATGATTTTAAGAAGATGAAAATTAGAGGCGAGGAACTGAGTCTGCGGGAGATGTACGACAAAATCCAGGAGTTGGGAGCCGAGGGTAAAGATACTGTGAAGAACCGAGTCGAGTTACAACAGAGATTATCGTATCCATTCATCAGTATTGTGCTGGCGCTGTTAGCGATACCGTTATCCTTACGTTCGAGCCGTCACGGGGGAGTGCTTTTCTGTGTCGGGGTAAATCTGGCTATGGGATTTGTTTTTTCGTTTTTGTATGCGATGGGAATTTCCCTTGGCTTTGGAGGTATCTTCAGTCCGGTTCTTGCGGCGTGGGGTCCGTTTGTTTTTTTCTCATCCCTTGGTTTTTACCTCATATTTACGTTGGACAGTGAAGAGACTATTCCCGGATTCAAGTTATGACTTGCGTTGCTTCAATTGATATAGGTACTAATACGGTCCGCCTTCTCATTCTGAAAACAGAACCGGGAGGAGGTCTGCGCGAAATAGATCAGGAAAGGGCGATTACCCGGTTGGGTGAAGGGATGGATACAGAGAAACGCCTGCTGAGCCACAGGATGGATGCAACGATTTCAGTGCTGGCAGGGTTTCGTAGCAAGTGTCGGGAGTTTGACCCGGTGACCATTCGGGCGGTCGCTACCAGCGCGGTCAGGGAAGCTGGTAACCGGGAAGAGTTTGTTCAGCGTGCGAAGAAAGAAGCGGGGATAGAAATTGAAGTGATTTCCTGGGAACAAGAAGCGGGCCTGATGATTGAGGGAGTGTTGTGGAAACTGCCGGGCGCGGAAAAACAGGTTCTTGCTTTTGACATTGGCGGCGGTAGCACCGAGTTTATTCTGGCCAGAGACAGGCAAATCGTATCCTCAGCAGGAACGTTACTGGGCACAGTGCGGCTCACGGAGAAATTTATCTCCAGACACCCGGTTGAAGAAAATGAATACTGCGCATTGACAGAGCACCTAAGAAGCGAACTAAAAAAGGTTAGGGAAAAGCTCGCGGACTTTTCACCAGAAATGCTGGTAGGGACGGCGGGCACTGTGACTACTCTGGCCGCCATCGATGGCGATGTTTTTCCCTACGATCCTGAAAAAATCCATGGGACCACCCTCAGCAGGGATCGGGTTGAGGAGATTCTGGAACAATTGAAAAGGAAATCCCTCGATGAGCGTGTGGCGATGAAAACGATGGAAAAAGGACGCGAAGATTTGATCATCGCCGGGAGCGTGCTGACACTGGAAACCATGCGAGCCTTTGATTGCGATCAATTGACGATCAGTGAACACGGTCTGCGTGAAGGAATTGTTCTGGATACGGTGAAGAGGTTGTGACCTGACAGGAGATTAGTGAGGATTCATATGATAGAATTTGACATAATTATTCAATTAAGTTATCGTTTTTATTGACCTATGACTATAAAAAAAGCCAAATCTAAAAGGAAAAACCTGGTTGCGTTGAAGAATGAAAAAACGCCTTCAGGTCGCCCGATGAAGGGCCGGGATATCATCGTTAAGGCACTGGAAAATGAAGGTGTCCGGGTAATCTTCGGCTATCCGGGTGGTACTTCAATGGAAATCCATCAGGGACTTACGTTGAGCAAACAGATTCGCATGGTACTGCCCCGCCATGAGCAAGGGGGTGCGTTTGCGGCTGGTGGCTACGCGCGAAGCACCGGCGAAGTTGGGGTGTGCATGGCGACTTCGGGTCCGGGCGCGACCAATCTTCTCACAGGAATCATGGATGCGAAGATGGATTCTATTCCTCTGGTTGCCATTACCGGGCAGGTTCCTTCCACCATGTTGGGAAGCGATGCCTTCCAGGAAACGGATATCATTGGCGCTACTTTTCCCATGGTCAAGCACAGTTATCTGGTGCAGAACATAGCCGATATTCCTCAAATCATTCATGAGGCGTTCGAGATAGCCAAGTCGGGTCGTCCCGGTCCGGTTATCGTTGATATTCCAAAAAATATTCAGCAACAGGAGGCGGTTCCAGACTTTAAGGTGAAGTTTGATTGCCCCGGTTATAAACCGAACCTTCAGCCTTCCATGATGCAGATCAAGAAAGCCGTTCACGCTATCAAGGAGGCAAAGAACCCTGTTATATACGCTGGTGGTGGAGTTGTTGCCGCTCACGCGTCGGCGGAGTTGCGGACCTTTGTAAAGAAAACAGGCATTCCCATCACCACGACGGTTACGGGGTTGGGCACTTATCCTTCAGATGACAAGTTATCGCTCAGGATGCTTGGCATGCATGGTGCGATTTACGCGAACATAGCCATGAATCACGCCGACCTCATTATTGCATTGGGCGTTCGCTTCGACGATCGGGTGACGGGTAAGTTGTCGGAGTTTTGCAAGGAAGCCAAATTTATCCAGGTCGATATAGATGCTTCCGAGATAAATAAAAATATTGCGATCGACATTCCTATTCAGGGCGATGTGAAGCAGGCGCTCAAAATGATGAACGACAGAGTTGAGCCTAAAAAAGATACGGGTCCGTGGATCAAGAAGGTGAATAAGTGGAAAAAAGATTTTCCTCTCAGGTACGACTTGCATAAGAATGATATTGTTCCTCAGCATTTGATTTCAGAAATGAGGAAACTTGCAGACAAGGACGCCATTGTGTCGGTTGGTGTTGGACAGCACCAGATGTGGACAGCCCAGTTCTGGGATTTTAATGAACCTTTGAGATGGTTGTGTTCTTCCGGGCTTGGCGCGATGGGGTTTGGTTTGCCTGCGGCCATGGGCGCTCAGGTCGCTCACCCAAAAAAGCAGGTTATCAATATTGAAGGCGACGGTAGTTTCTTGATGAATATTCAGGAATTGCAAACGCTCAATATCGAAAAGATACCCGTTAAAAACGTGGTGCTGAACAATGCGCATCTTGGAATGGTGGCGCAATGGGAAGACAGGTTTTATAAATCGCTTCGCGGGCATACGTATCTGGGAGACGCGAATTTTGCGGAAATCGCCCATGCGTTTGGAGTTAAATCGGAATGTATTCGTAAGCCCGGAGAAATAATGCCTGCGCTTAAACGTATGCTGAAGCACAAGGGTCCTTACGTTCTGGATGTCAAATACCCATATAACGATAAGTCCCACGGGCATGTTATGCCAATGATTCCATCAAACCATACCTATCTGGATACGTTCATCGACGAAGAGCATACTCTGAGGGAATACTGGAAGAAGAAAGGTATCATTAAAGAGTAGTATCCCGAGTCAGGTAATCGTTCCTCTTTACATTCTCAAAGCAATAGTGCCGCCCCGTAGCCGGGGCGTTTTTGCTTTTTCTTAATATCATCATTATATCTTCTTCCATGACAGAAGTTTTCAAAGAGCCTGCTTCAAGGTATCTGTTGATCGGACCCAGCCTGTTGGCTTTTTTTCTGTTCCTGTGGCCGGTGGGTCATTCCGATCTGTCGAAGAGGGAAGCTCGCGAGGGGGTTCCCGTTGTCCATATGGACAGAGGAGCCAGTCTGTGGGTTCCAAGGATTAATGATGAGCGCGTACGGACCAAACCGCCGTTATTTTACTGGGCAGGTTTGGTTGCATCGAAGGTGTTGGGAGGGGTGAGCGAAATTTCCCTTCGCTTGCCTTCGGTTTTTGCAGGAACGGCAACGGTGTTTTTAACCACGCTTCTCGGATTCAGATTATTTTCTCCTGTGACGGGATGTCTGGCGGGTCTTATTCTGGCGACCAGTTGGCGTTATGCTTATCTGGCTTCGCATGCGCGAATCGATATGCTGTTTGCTTTTTTCATCACCCTGGCGTTTGTGGGGTTCTGGAAAATGATTAAGGCGGAGGATGACGATAAAAGCAGGCGTATCAGCCTCTACGTTGCAGTAGCACTTGGTTTGGCAATACTTACCAAAGGTCCGTTGGGAATAATATTTCCGTTGATGGCCTGGTTTATCTATAGCTGGAGGGTAGGGCAGAAAGACATTCCCTGGTTGAGGCTCATTATTGTTCCTTTGGGAATCGTTGGCGCCTGGCTGGCATTGGCATGGACAGTGGGCGGTGAGGAGTTTCAATCCATGATATACCAGGAAACGGTTGGCAGAGTGGCCGGTAGCGGATCAATCCAGATTCACCACAAACCGTTTTACTATTATGTGCCGCAGATATTTCTGGGAATGACACCGTGGAGTTTGTTTCTTCCTGTCGTATTGTGGAGTGGATTCAAAAAGCATCGAAAAGATGTGCAGTGGCTGTATCCTGCCATGGCCTGGATTGCGCTTTTTGTTTTTCTTTCGCTCTTCAGTGGCAAGCGGGGGGATTATTTATTACCGCTTTATCCCATGGCCGCTATTATGATCGGACATTTTTTTTCGGAATCCTTGTCCGATTCCAGTTCACGCTTTTCTGTGGGGCAGTTGTTGCCTGTGTGGTTGCTTTCCGGATTGATCGGGGTTATCGCCCTGGTATTATTTATTCCTGTGCTGATAAATATTGAGCCCGATATTCATTTGGCGTTTCTCAATTCGCGGGATCGATACATGATAAATCTTTTGTTACTGCATGACCTTCCTTCACGCCGAATCCTTGCGATGGCAACAGTGATTATGTTATTTTTCGCCTTGGGATTGCTCGTAGCGCTCAAGGAAAGGTCCTTTTTGAAAGTTTGGAGTTTTACCGTTGGCTGGACAATTTTTGTATTATTGCTTGCACATGGTCCTGTCGCGAAAGTAATAAGTGGGTACTCTTCCTTGAAACCTTTCGCAGAACGGGTGAAGAAAAAGGCTCCCTCAAGGCTGGCACATATGGGTGAGCCCAGGGAAGACCTGCTCTATTATCTGGACAGGCCTGTTCAAGAAGCGCATGAAGCGAAAGATGTAGAAAATATAATTGATAATGCTGAGATGCTTCTTCTGGTTAGGGGATCGCAAAGCGCTCCAATACTGGAGAAGTATCCGCATCTGCGGGTTATTCTTGAAACAAAAGATATGTTTCGTCAGTACCAACTGCTTGGCCCTGTTTCGGTTTTGGCAAAACCTTAAATAATAATTAAGTGTGGTTCTATTGATTTCCTGGAAAAAAAATATCGAGTTGTTCCTGCGGGCATTCATATTGTTCGATTGTCTGTTGATGCTGGTGATCTTTGCTAATACCCAGTTTGGGGTCGAGTTTCCCTTCCCCATGCCAGGGCGCAAGCTGAACAATCCACTGGCGGCTTTACTGGGCGCTATATTTTTTATCGGTTACTTAAACCCTTATTTTCGTGAGAATTGGTTAGGCCAGTTTAAAAACTATCTTATAAATAATTCTTCACGATTTTATATTTTTGGCGCATTGATCGGCATTGAAATTTTTTTACAGGTCATGTGGCACCTTTATCCGGAAGATTTTTTATGGAACCTCAACGCCGAACAAGGGTACGGCACGCACTTTTCTGCAATTCAGTTGTATGCACTGGGAATGTTTGTCCTGATGATCGGTATGGAAAAACGCGAAGAGGAAGGATCGTTAAAAAAAGTCTGGCCATGGTATCTGGTGGCAGGCATGTATTTCTTTATCGGCCTGGATGATTGTATTGCGATTCACGAAAATTTTATCAAATGGTCCCAGCAGGTTGCTCCCGGTGCAGACGCGTTTCACTTTATCCATGAATGGCTTTGGTTTTACGGTCCGTTCATGTTGGCGGCGGCGGCATTCCTAATGCGTTTTTTCTGGATGGAGTTTCGCCAGAATAAAGTGATTCTTTGTACTATGTTTCTAGCCCTTGTGATGTGGTTGGGCGTGTTGGTTATGGAGGGAGTCGCGAAAAACCTTATTGACCCATACTCTATTGAAGGAAGTCGTGCCGGGATTGCGGTTGAGGAAGGCCTTGAGATGTTTGGCGCGACATTGTTCTTGATCGGATTCAGCACGTTTTACCGCGTTACCCAAAAAGGTCCGGCGCGGAAATAGTCTTTAACTGAAGGATGCTTTTTCAGACGCCCAGTAGTCAGGTTCCCTCTTTGGCGCTGTATTCCAGCCACGCACGTTCAATGTTTCCCTCTATCCGTTCCAGTTTTTTCCAGCTTTTGTATTTTTCTCTCAGAACGGGTGCGACGGCTTCCTGAGTTGCTTTAAGAGATTTGCTGTTGTCCAATTGTTTGAGGACCAGACCCTTCAGGCTGAGCAGGTAATGTTTCATTGCGATGATGGTGGGTCTTCCGCCTATCGGGCCGTGACCGGGGATGACCGTTTCGTTCTTGAGCTGTTCTAGTAAATTTAAAGTTTCGATCCATTCATCGAGATAAGCGTCACCCATATAAGGGATTTCCCCGTTGGATATCAGGTCACCAGCAATTACAGTGCGTAGATGATCTATGTATATGATCGTATCGCCATTGGTGTGTCCTCTGCCATCATAGAGCAGTTCGAGTCGGTATTCTCCGAGCCAGATTTTCATTCTTTTTTCAAAAACAACATTGGGCAGGGTTATCTCTACCTCATCCATTCCCGGTATTTTAAGAGTTTTTAGGGAAGACAAATTGTCCTGTCCAAAATCAATAAGCATATTACGAACGTTTTTATGAGCAATGATAGTTTTGCTGTCCTTGAAAACCTGGTTACCGAAGGTGTGCCCACCATGATAGTGGGTATTGATTGTATAAACGATAGGCAGGTCAGTGCGTTTGCGAATTTCTGCCAGCACCTTTCTGGCCTCTGCGGGAGTGGGTCTGGTATCTATTACGATGACCCCTTCTTTGGTGGTGATAAAGGTCGTATTTGAATCTACTCCATCGCCATCAACAATGGTGTATACATTATTCATTACCTCAACAGTTCTGGGTTCGCCAGCGAAGGCCGCAGATCCTGACAGAATAAAGAGTAGAGCGAATATGAAGATAGTGGTTTGGATTCCTGCTTTGAGCATGACGCGACCTTTCGATGAGCGGTTATATATATTTATGGGTGAATAGTATCACTTCTCAAGCATGTCAGGCAACCGGAGAACCGCGAAATAGATTTTTGGATGCGATATGGTTTATGTTATTTTAAAGCGTGGAAAGCGAAAATAAAAACAAATACGATTTATTGATACACCTTCTTGGTGAAGGCGACGCGATGGTGTGTCTGGATGCCCGGGTTCCGGAAGTAGATGTTCCTGCGATGCACAAAGATAATTCGGCCCTGAGCCTTATTTTTAACCTGAACTTCAAGCGTCCGATGGATGTTCAAGAAGACGGGATTTACGCGACTCTTGGTTTTGGAGGGCGATCGCATGAATGTATCATTCCTTTTAACGCGGTTTGGGCAATTTATGAACCGGAAAGCAATAAAGGACAGGTGTGGGAGGAAAGCTTTCCCAAAGACTTGCGACTGAAGGCTGAGACGGAGGTCGAAGTGGGAGCCGGGGCGCAAGCCGAAGTACCAGTCGGGGTGAGGTCGGTTTCAACCGAGTCTTCTGCGGCGAATAAGGCAAATTCAGAAACCATCCAGACAAAAACAAAGTCTGCGAAACCTAAAAAATCGGATCGATCACCTAAAGACCGGAGTCACCTCAGAGTAATCAAATAGTTACAGATGCCGGCTTGCCTGAAACCTCCGCTAATCGGGGCGGTTTGGTGGGCTGTCGTTGACCTCTGGATTGAGGGTAAAAATATATTTTACAACGGGGTGCAGATGGATTAAACTCTTCCTCCTTACCAAATCAAGAGGCTTGATATTGTTGCAATAGGAACGGCGGGCGTAGCTCAGTTGGTAGAGCACTGGATTGTGGCTCCAGTGGTCGCGGGTTCAAGTCCCGTCGCTCGCCCCATTTTTTATAATAATGCGCCCGTAGTTCAGCTGGATAGAATACCGGACTTCGAATCCGTAGGTCGCAGGTTCGAATCCTGCCGGGCGCGCCAATTTTATAGAGACCGCTAATTTTAAGTGATTGTTAAGTGATTAAGGAGGGTACTATGTCAGCCATTAAATTAAGATTAGCTAAAATGACAACCCTTTCCTTTCTATGTGCGCTGGTTTTTGTAATTCCCGTTGCCGCGCAATCAGGTTCCGGCGGAGCTGTTGACCTGAAAGGAACAGATAGTGCTGGAAGTTTCAGCTATGGCGGTGACCATGTTCGAAAAGGGTCATCCACGGGGCATGGATTTAAGTATCGTAAGTCAGAGGGAAGTAAGAGCAAGTCTTACCAGCACCATATTTCCGGGAAGAAGAGCGGTAAAGGTTATTCCCACCATGGCAAGTTGGGTCACGGGTATAGCAAGAAGTCCGAGGGGAGCAAATCAAAATCATATTCTCATGGGAAAGGTCATCATAAATCCGAAGGCAGTCACGGTAAAGGATACAGTCATAAAAAATCTGCGCGGCATGGCGGACACGGTAAGAATCCTTTCCAACACGTATTATGTGTTCGAGAGAAATTAGGATTGACCGAAGCGCAGATCGGGAAGATAAAAGATCTGGAGTTTGAATATAAAAAAGTGAGAATTCAAGCCAAGGCCGATCATCAGATCGCACACATGGAACTCGAACGGGAAGTCCATTCCGGTAGAGTTGATGAAGCGAAGATTCGAGCCGCTGGAGCAAAAATTGTAGCCGCCAAAGCCAAGAAGATAATGGCTATGGTGGAGGCAAAAGTACAATTGCTGAACGTGTTGACGGCGGAACAACGAGAGGAAATGACCAAGAAGCACTCCAAACACTGAGTAAATAGAAAAGAAAACGGGGCGTGGCGCAGCCTGGCTAGCGTACCTGCTTTGGGAGCAGGGGGTCGGAGGTTCAAATCC
>CAJWQP010000030.1 GCA_913045445.1 uncultured Nitrospina sp.
GGAATAATTGGTACCCCACGGAATCGTATCGCTTTTAGCTCATCGGGAGAAAACTCCAAACTGTTTTGAGATGGAGGCCACTCTGCTGAACCCAGAGGGGAGAACATCCAGTCTGTGAAATCCGAAGCTGTGTTATTTTTTTGCAGAGCAACAAATGAAGAGCGAGTCAACTCGTTTTATTTATATTCGGTCGGGGCATAGTAAAACCTCTTATTTTCAGAAGGCTGAACTATGTTTGGGAATAATATTATGGAGCAACAAATTCCCAATCTTTTATAATATTTGGTTTTTCAATAGGCAGGATATATCCTTCAACGATTATTCTACTGCCAGCATCATTTGGCTTGACAACAATTTGTTTCCCTTGCCTTTTTGCTGACATGTAACGAACCACTCTTATTCCGCCTTCTAATTCAGGATATTCAGAACTTTCATAATCAATAAATAATAAAAGGATTGGCATTATCATTCCCAAAACAACCCATAGCCCCCGAAATTTGGATAGCTTCATAGATAGTCTACTCTGTTAAAGCAACAGTTCGAATCGATCCAGAAGTTTTTTATTTGCGAGTTTGGGGAGGACTGGAAGGGCCTTTGGCAATGCCAGATAATTATAGAATTAATCAGATCAGTTGTTTTTTGTCTGATCATTCTCCAAGTTGCGTTCTGCCACATAGGTTCGCGTTCCATCCATTTGCTGAACGTGATACCAAGGCTTGTCTTTTGGCGGACGCGAGCGAGCCATCACTTGATACCATTTGTCATCGCTTTTAAAGTAAAGATCCACCGCAATAATCACGCCACAGTAGTTGAAAAGCTTATGGTGGATTTGATGACCGATGAAGAATTTTTGTTTTGAGGTGGGGGTTTCCACGAGGTAGCCTCCAGAAACGGTGAGAGAAACTTTCTGCGCTTGAGAATACAAAATTTCTATGTATCAGGCAATCTTTTTTTGCTTTGCAAGTATCAATGTATATGATCGTTGTTAAGAAGGCTTTTTCTGGTGTGTGTCCAGATTGCCCCTGGATTTCATTTTCTGGACTTTATCTATGTATTCTTTCCGCGTAACGAGGCCTTTTTCAATCATTAATTCGATGATAACTTCCAGGCTTAAAATATGAGTGGTGACGATTTCCTTTAAATCGATATCGTGATTTAGATTTTCATTCATGAGTTTCTCCTTTTAATGTGGGCAGGTGTTCGCTAGACAATTTATACATTAGTTTCAGAGTGCCCAATATGCAAATGACATTTTATTTGTATTTGTTAGATGAGGTTTACTTTTTTTCGTTTTCAACAACTTGTCCTGATTTTAATAATTTATATAAATAAAGAAGATTGATGATTGAACAAATTATTTCAATTGCGCAGGAAGCAGGGCAAACCTTGATCGGCATCCGCCGGTCTGGCGATCTTGATGTTTGCGTCAAAGATGATAGTTCTCCCGTGAGTCGTGCCGATAATGCATCGGATAAATATATAAGGTGTGCCTTGCAGGATCAATTTGCCATTCCGGTAATTACAGAAGAATCTACGATTGATTATTCTACTCGAAAAGATTGGAATGAGTTCTTTTTGGTTGATCCTCTGGATGGTACAAAAGATTACATAGAGATGAGCGATGATTTTACAATAAATATAGCGCTTATTAGAAATCAGAAACCTGTGCTGGGTGTTGTTTGTGTTCCTGCACTGGGAGAAACATTCTTTGCTGAAGGGGGTAAGGGGGCATTTGTTGACCGAAAGGGGCAACGGAAAAAGCTTCCTGTGACATCTTGTTCTGGATTGGTTTTGGCGCGAAGTCGGTTCCATGATTTGGAAAATATGGATCAGTTCGCTATTGATAATAAAATCACCCAATATTTGTGCGTGAGTTCAGCGGTTCGCTTCTGCCGACTGGCAGAGGGGAGGGCTAATCTCTATCCTGGAATTAATTATTCGATGGAATGGGATACTGCCGCCGGACATATTATTCTTACAGAAAGTGGGGGCGGTGTGACTGACCTTGAGACACATGATGAGCCTGTTTACAACAAACCGAATATCATGAACGCTCCTTTTATTGCCTACTCAAGAGAAATTGATTTTGGAAAATTGGTTTTGCCTGATAGTTAAAATTTCCGGTGGGTTTGGGTCGAGACGGGAGATGGATTAATCCCAAAGGCGCTCGCGTCTTTATGGTTGTCTGCGTTTTTTCCTGGGCGAACTTTTCCTGTTCACTCTGGGTTCTTCTTGTGTGCTTATAGGGTCAAGCATGAGTTAACAGTTGAGTGGGGGTTCTATTAATGGCTCACCTATGTGAGGATGCTCAATCAGCCTTGATTTTTAGGCGATCAAGGACTTATCGACCACTTTCGAGCTAATCTTGAACCTATAATTTTAGTTTTTGTGCGGCGGGGATAGCAGGATATTCTTTTAAATATGGGCCTTTATGGACTTCTTATGAGTGAGGGGGATAACTTTGCCACTCTTATAGAAAGGTCTTATTAGCTGGAATAAAGGGTTAATCGGTTTTAATTCGGTAGAAATACTCATTCAGCTTGAACGCACTGCCATTACGAATTACACCAGAAAAAGTTTTCAATTTATCATCCGAAAGTTCCGCCAGAATATTTTCACTCAGTTCAGTAAAAGTTATTTCCTCCCAGAAATGGTAATCGGCAGACCGTTCTAGTGGGTACAGGGAGATATCTTCTACCTCAATATGAAACTGATCTTTTGTCATGCTTGAAGTCCTTTCAGGTGAATAAAGGCAATAATATTTTTTTCCTAGCCCCAGTAAAAAGATAACAAAAGTTTCTTCCGACAGATTATAGCCGGGAAACTACAGGATGCAAGGATTTCATATTTTACCAGTTGCCAATCAGTACCGGGTTTGATACGGTTTTTGAATTCCCAAAATCTATTAGTGGGCAAAGGGAACCTTGTTTCCAAAGGAAGGGTTATTTTTTATGCTATTGGTCATTGATGTAGGCAACTCCAATAATGTCATAGGTTTGTTTGCGGGTGAAGAGCTGTTGACTCACTGGCGTATTAGAACCGAATGGGCACGTACCTCAGATGAATACTGGGTTCTCATCAAGGAATTTATCCTGCTCAATGGTGTAGACACCGAAACCATTGATGAAATCATAGTTGCCTGTGTGGTGCCGCCCTTGATTCCCATCCTTAAGGAAATGGGCAGGAAATATTTTTCCTGCGAACCTTTGATTGTTGGCCCGGGAGTCAAAACAGGAATATCCATACTCTATAATAATCCTGCTGAGGTGGGTGCTGACCGCATTGTGAATTCTGTCGCCGCTTACGAGAAGTATGGAGGACCGCTGATCATAGTCGACTTTGGCACAGCAACTACTTTCGATGCCGTTTCCAAAAATGGAGAATATCTGGGAGGCGCAATTTTCCCAGGAGTTCAGTTGTCGTTAGAAGCCCTGTTCAAAAATGCCGCCAAATTACCCCGTGTGGAAATGGCTGAACCCGAGCGCGTCATTGGTAAATCAACGATCGAAAGCATTCATTCAGGAACGATCCATGGATTTGTGAGTATGATCGACGGGATGGTTGTTAAAATGCAGGCCGAGATTGACCAGAAAGCCCGTGTAATAGCAACAGGTGGGGTCGTTCAACTGATCGCTTCCCGCGCTAAATCTATAGACACCATTGACCCTTTTCTCACACTTGACGGACTTCGCATTATTTACCAACGAAACCAAAAAAAATAATGCGAGTGATATGAATCGAGCTGGATGGGAAAATTTTACACAAAAATAAAGCGAAAGAGGGAGATGTGATCACAGGGCAGGAAAAAGAAAAACACCGGCGTTTCTAGGAGGAGGGGGAAACAAGAGGAGGATTGGTTTAAATCAAACCAAAGTTCCCGGAAAAACCGGTGTTTTTATGTTTAAAAAATATTGTTCTATTTCTTCTTGCGGAGGCTTACTTTGCGGATGAATAAGCGGACCATCCCATTATCACCATCCGTGTCCGATGTTCGATGACCCTTGGAATGGGCCCATTTTTTAAACGCCTGAGAAAAATTCTTTTTCGGGTCCAGAATAAGTTCCAATACTCCATTGGCTTTAACTTCTCGAAAGGCTTCTTCGGCAAGTTCATAGCCACTGAAAAATGAAAGTCCGCGAATGTCTAAAGTCTTAAAAACGGTCATGTCGGTTGATATCTCCTGATGTTGCATTAGTGTTTTACCAGATGCCGGGTCGGCGGCTCACATGATTGATTGTCGCGATCATTGTAAGAAACGAAAATTAAAATGTGATTAATGCGGTATTAAGAAAATTTAATCCACAAGAGGAGCCGTGGCTATCTCATTGTATTTATTAACGAATATTGAATGGGGATTTTTATTTTTGGCGTAAGGGAGTTTTTGTTTTTCCTTGTCAGTGATGTAGTTTCATATGGGACTTGAAGTGGCAGGTTGGTACAATAGAGTCCGTTTGGAATATGGAAATCAGGCAGCCTTCCTCGGAAGGCGAGGCATTCATTCGAATTTTCAGGAGTTCGTTTATGGGGATCACCCGGGGTGGTAACGCCGAATACGATGACAGTAAGCCGACCTTGGAGGAATTGGCTCCGCGGATTGAAGATGCCATTGCTAAAGAACTGGCGTCAGATTGCACGGTCCTGAGGTTGTCGGGCAGATATTATTCTGTAGACGAGGTCACCCTGCTGGCACGTTCCAGCCAGGTGAGTCAGATCCGGGTTTTGGATTTGGGGGATAATCAGGTTGGTGATGACGCCCTGAAAATATTGAGCGAGTCTGATCAGTTGCAGGGGGTGGAGGAATTAAACCTCGGGATAAATTTTATCACTGACAAAGGTATTAAAGAATGGGCGGGTTCTTCAACCGCTACCCTGAAAAATATTAGAACGCTTATTTTGTCCGATAATAAACTGACCGATGATTCACTGGCCGATCTGGTTAAATCATCAAACTTCCCTCAACTGGAATCACTCGATATAGGTTGGATGGAAGCCGGGAATGGAACTGCAAAAGCACTGGGCGAATCCGATACCTTGTCTCACCTGAAAAAATTGCAGTTGGAGCGTAGTTATATAGATGCGGAAGGTATTCGCGAATTGATCTGCGGTAAGATAGCAGGAAATCTGGAAGAATTAAATATTTCCGCCAACAAACTTGGCAATGATGGATCTAAAGCAATTGCAGAATCATCCAATCTGAAAAACCTCAAAGTTCTTTATTTATCACAGAATAGTATTGGCGATGAAGGTGCCAGGGCCATAGGAACTTCGACTCACCTATCTGGGTTGACCCACCTGTATGTAGGAAGAAACGAATTTGGTGTTGAAGGAGCGAAGGCAATTCACCAAACCCAAACGCTGACTCAGCTCAAGACGCTCGTTCTTCAGGAAGGAGTGGAAACCACCCCGGATCTGGTCAATTATTCACGCCCCGAGTTATTGCGCCCGGATCAATAGAATCCCCTTGTTGTAGAGCAAACTGGATTTGTCTTTGACTTTCCATTTGGGTCCAGCGTCACGCTGGTCAGAAGACTTTGAGTTTTTCCAGGTGGGTTAATTTTTTTGATTCACGAAGAGCTTTTTTGGCCTCGTCAGATTTAATCCGGTTCCCTCCCAGGTGCAGGTAGGTCAGATTTGATAAGGTATCCGAATCGGCGATAGCCAGTGCGCCTTCTTCGCCCACCTTGTTGTCTACCATATTGAGAGAGGTTAGCCTGGTGAGTACAGGCGATGTGGCCAGCGCTCTGGCCCCTCGTGCGGTGATCCCGTTGTATTCCAGGTTGAGCGTTTGTACTTCAGAGAAAAGATCACTAGCCGCGATGGCTTCCACCCCTTCATCGCCAATATTGTTGGAACCCAGATGCAGGTACTCCACTTTCGGGAGAATGTTTGATGTCGAAAGAATTTTAGCTCCCTCGGGTCCCAGATTGTTATGGGTGATGATAAGTGTGTGGATGGATTTCAGGAGCTCAAAGGACGCTACCAGATTGGCGAGTTCTATGCCGTGCTCCCTTGTGACCTCTGCCTTTTTAAGAAAGACATAGGCATCCTGTAGTTTGAGAATTTTTTGATCCTTGATATTTTCGAAGACGATTTTTTGGTTTGGGGTCAGATCACTTTTGATGTCTCCGTATTGCTCCCCATCGTTGACCAGTTCCTCCCAGTTCTTAATTTTCTTAGACATCTATCAGCGCTATCATCGTTTCAGTCTTTTTTCTTTGGCGCATCCTCCCTGATTTCCCATTTCACAAGCTTGGTGGTAAAACTTGATCGCCTTTTTTTGCCTTCCTTCCTTATAGTTGATCGTTCCCAGATTAAAGCAAGATGGGTCTTCGCCAGCGTCACAGGCTTTTTGAAACATTTTCTTCGCGTCCTTCCACTGCTTGCTGTACTGCTTGCCTTGCATAGTCAGAAGGATTCCTCCGTTCGTGCAACCTGTCATATAACCCGCGTCACATGCTTTTTTGTAAAATCCGTAAGCTGTTTTATTATCCCGTTCAATGATCCGGTATCTCTCACCCATTCTAAAGCAGGCGGTGGAGTTGCCCTCGCTGCAGGCTGACCTCAACCCGGCCACTTCTGGATCGTCATCGGCCCAAGCAAAAGGGACAGTAGCTATACCCATAACCAGTATTAAAGTAAATGTCAGAAAATTCTTTTTCACAGCGGAACCTCTTTTTATGAAGGTTAGTGTTCCAAGGAGACATGTCATGCTATTCCTCTCAGGTCAAAGAAGTATAACATAACAGAGATATTCAAAAAGCTTCGATATGGCTTCCAGCTTAGTTTTGGTGAGGTTTTGGTTGGGGTGAAAGAGTTTCGTTTGCATCGGGCTTCCAAGTATTCTAACCTTCAATCTGGATAGTGTGTGCACCTGACCAAAATGATAAAAATATGCACATGGTGGGTTTGATGGAGAATACTGACTGAATGAACATTGTTTTAATAGGTTATCGCGGCACGGGGAAATCTGTGATATCCCGGATATTGGCAGATACACTCCATTGTCAGCGTTTCAGCGTCGATGAAGAAATTGTCGGGCAGGCCGGGAGATCTATTCCTGAAATTGTCGAGCAAGAGGGGTGGGTCGGGTTTCGCAAAATTGAGCGTGAGTTGGTTAAGAAAGTTTCAGCGGAAACAGGGAGCTCGGTCATCGATTGTGGAGGTGGAGTGGTACTGGATGAACTCAATGTGGCCGACCTGAAACGGGACGGTAAGATCATTCTTCTGGTGTCAAGTCTGGAGAAAATTCTGGAGCGAATACATCAGGACGCAAGCCGCCCACCTCTCACAGAAGGGCTCAGCTTCGAGGAGGAACAACGCCAGATTCTTAGTGAGCGTGACCCTAAGTATCGCGCCGCCGCCGATTGTATTTTTGATACGACCCATCTTAAACCTCGACAGACTGCTATGAAAATCATCGAGCTTTGCAAAAAGAAGGGCTGGGTCTGAATAATGAGCGATAATCTTCAGACTATTCCGGATCAAAAAAATATCCTTATTCACTTTGACCAGAACGATCCGGTAATGGCTCAGGTCATTCGTCGTTTCGGTCCCTTGAAGCTTAAGCGCAATCGCAACTATTTTGTTGTGTTGTGCAAGGCTATTGTCGCGCAACAGATTTCAGTAGCCGCGGCAGATACAATTACTGGTCGCTTTCAGGCACTATTTGACGGGAGTGCTCCAACTCCCGAGCGGGTGCTCAAGTTGTCAGATGCTGTTCTACGCGGAGTGGGCCTTTCAAGGCAGAAGGTAGCCTATTTGAAAGATTTGAGTTGTCATTTTCATGAGAAGGCGATCCGCCCTCATCGGCTACACTATATGGATAATGAAGAGGTGATTCGGCAATTGACTGCGGTTCACGGGATTGGACGATGGACTGCTGAAATGTTCCTGATATTTTCACTCAACAGGCCGGATGTTTTGCCGGTCGGTGACCTGGGTTTGCAGTTGGGGCTCAAGAAATTGTACCGGATGCGTAAACTGCCAACGGTGAAACGTATGCGCACTTTTGGAAAAAAATGGCATCCTCTGGAAACGGTTGCCACCTGGTACGCCTGGCGAACACAGGATGAAAAAATCATCGCCTATTAAAGGAGGTTGATATGGATTTCGTTAACGAAGATATCGATAATTATGCTTACGACCATACCCAGATTGAGGATGATCTCCTATGGCGTTTAGAGCTGGAAACCCATGATCAGTTGGAAATTCCACAGATGCTCACCGGGCGTATCGAAGGGCGATTGCTCAAGATGCTTGCTCAACTTGTAGAGGCACGGCGGATCATTGAGATAGGGACCTTCGGTGGATATAGCGCGCTCTCGATGGCAGAAGCACTTCCTGATAGCGGCTACCTCATCACCTGTGAAATGGACCCTGTGGCGATCCAGTTTGCCCAACGTTTTTTCAATGAAAGTCCGCATGGCAAAAAGATTGTTTTGAAAGAGGGGCCCGCGCTCGATACTCTTAAAACACTAACCGGTTCTTTCGACATGGCTTTTGTCGATGCGGATAAGGAAAATTATCTGAATTATTATGAAGCCTTGCTCCCGCTCATGCGACCTGGTGGATTGATTGTGGTGGATAATGTTTTATGGGGGGGGGGAGTGTTGAATCCAAAAGAAACTTCGGACCACGCCATTCACCGATTCAACCAAAAGGTTAGAGAGGACCATCGTGTGGAAAAGGTCATGTTGGCAATAAGAGATGGCGTGTCCCTGCTTCGAAAACGATGATTACGTTATGTGGAGGAAGGAAAGCGGTTGAAGGTGGGCGAATCAATATGCTAGTTTAACCCCGAATTCGATACTTGGAATTCATAACGGAAGTGGGCAAACGCTTTCTTCCATTAATTAATATTCTTAAATTTACGGAACCCGACAACATGGCCGAAACTCTGGGAAGTCTTATCGATAAACTCTCTATTAAAAACTTGCGTTACTGGCATATAGATGAAGTCATTCAGGCTAAGGGTGCATCCGATCCTCAAATGGAAGAATTGAAGGCCAAAAGAGACCTGGTGGATAGCCAGCGAAAAGATTTATTGGGGGAAATCGATGCATTTTTAGAAGCGGCCCTTGCTGGAGAGGTGAAGATTCGCGATGAGAAAGTGAAGCTTTATAAAAATCTTAACGTTGCTTCATCCGATGGTTTGAACAATCTGGGAAAGGCTGTTAGCGGATTAGCAATGAGTAATATCAAGTTATGGCACCTCGAAGATGAGGTCAGGCGGGAAGATCTGCCAGACTCTGAAATAGTAAAGACCAAGCGCACTATTGATACCACCAATCAGGAACGCAATAATTTCATGGATAAGGTGGACGAGATTCTTGAAAGTACGGTGAAACGGACTAATTAAGGAATCGGCTTTTTCAGGTGGGTTACGAAAGTTGTTTCTCAAAGAAACTTATCTAAAAATTCCTTCCGCTTGCGTTCATACTCGTTATCATCGATCAGCTCTTTGTCACGAAGATCCTTCAAAAACTGCAAGCGTTTTTCGAGCTTGTCCTGATCGGCTGAGGAGCTGTTAGTTGGAGAGCTGTTAACATTTTTCGGGGATGTAGCCCTTGAGGATTTTCGGGATGACCGGGGGCGAAGGTTTCGTTTGGACTTTGTTGGAAGGTTCAGATCGGAAACGATCCAATTTTCATGGGATTTGCTACCGAAAATGTTTTTTGATTGCTTAAAACTCTGACCGCCTCTGGGCACCAGTTTCCAGGTAGAACCTCTTTGCCCTGAAGAGGAACTGCTCTCAAAATCGGTACCTTTTATTGTTATAAATCGCCAGTGGATTTTTCCTTTGGCTCGAAATATATTTCCCGTTGTTGTTCCACGGAGTGTGTCAACCTCATAGTATAATATGGCATCGGCTTTCATCCTGCTCAGTGCTTTGGTAACTAACGGAGTTATTTCGAGGACATCATCGGGTGAAAAAACATACCTTCTTTTCCCCGTTAGAGATAATTCTTCGTAATGCAGAGAAAGCAGGTGATTTGTCACCTGCTCTTTCGAGATTTCAATAGGGTGGTCCAGTCGTAGTCCTTTGATTTCTGACTCGAATTCAGACTGTGGGCGATAGACAAGAGTGAATCCTTCTTTCTCCAGACGTTTTTCTGGAGCCGGACATCCTGCAAACAGCAAGGGTAACAGGAAAATAAATATCAGAACTGTCTGCGACAGTCCCGTTCCCGATGAAAAAATTTTCCTGGTGTTAAGAGTCATTTTTTTTCTGGGCCACCAGAGAAGCGAAGGCCGTTTCATCACGGTCAACTTCCCTGTACCTTAGAATATGGTATCCGCTGAAGATTTCCAGCAGTTCATTATGCTCAAGAACCCATTCCCGTTTAAAGTTACTATATTTAAGATAGTCAATGGTGAATGTTTCATAAAAAATTAAACCACCAGGTTTCAGAGTATTCTTGATATCTGAAAATATTCGTCGTTCCAGAAAGTTGAAGCAGAGAACAAGTTCAAAGGCGTTTTGTTCAAATTTCCAGTCATCCAGATCGGCAACGCGGGTTTCAATAGTGACGTTTTTTTCACAGGCCAAAGAGCGGGCTTTGTCGAGTCCGGTAGCAGACACATCAATTGCCAGCGTTTCGTAACCCTTTTCAGCGGCAAAAACGGCGTTTCTTCCTTCGCCCGAAGCTATATCGAGAGCCGCGCCTGTTCCAGCGAGCAAATCTGCATTGTCCTTTAGCCATACGCAGGGTTCCTTGCTGGTAATGTATTCCGGCACTGCATACTTGGCATCCCATTTTTCCTTATCCTTCAGCGACATATCAGTGAACTCAAGATGGAATAAAGCCCCTTTATACATCCAGAGCAAAACCGGATCAAGGAAACTGTTTGACCTGCGAGACCTTCCCTATGGCCCACCCGCCTCCCGCTTTTGGGAAAAATTTGTAATCAGGGCGGGGAAATAGCCTTTTTTCTTATCGGGGGCCCCTGCAAAAGCTTGACACGAAAGGCCGGATTAATTATTATAATTAGCTCGTTTCATGACGACTAACAGATCCGATCCTTCTGCGGTCCGGAGGATTATGTTTTGACAGGAATTGGACCAAAAGGAGTTTTTTGATGTTTGCGGTTTTAAACACAGGTGGAAAACAATACAAAGTGTCCCAGGGCGACTTGATAGAAATCGAGAAGCTGGAAAGCAATGTCGGCGATACCGTCACTTTAGACCAGGTGCTGATGGTTGGCGAAGGGGAAGACGTTCAGGTGGGTTCTCCTTACGTGCCCGGTTGTAAGGTTACCGGAGAAGTGATGGAGCAGGGCAAGGGCGCCAAAATTATTGTTTTCAAGAAGAAGCGCCGAAAAGGCTATCGCAGGAAAAATGGACACCGTCAGTTGTTCACTCAGCTGAAAATTACAGAAATAACCAAAGGTTAAGGAACCCTCATGGCTCATAAAAAAGGACAGGGCAGTACAACTAACGGAAGAGATAGTGTAGGCAAACGTTTGGGTGTTAAAAGGTACGGCGGGCAGGCGGTAAAAGCCGGAGAGATTCTCGTTCGTCAGCGTGGCACAACATTTCATCCGGGTAAAAATGTTGGGATTGGCAGTGACTATACGATCTTCTCCAAAATTCCGGGTACGGTCAAGTTTGAGAACATGACCCGCAAAAAACAGATGATAAGCGTCTATCCAGCTAATTAGCAGGTTTCTTGATTCACTGGCTGTTTGAGATGACAGCCACCCCCACCTTCTTTCTGTTGGTTCCTGAGGGAAAAATACCGATGGCATTTGAGCCATCGTCAATCCGGGAATCGATACTTCTTCTAATTTTAACAGCTGAACTCATTCCATGTTTATTGACGAGGTGACTATTTCTATCCGGGCCGGCGACGGTGGTAGCGGATGTTGTAGCTTCCGCAGGGAAAAGTATGTGCCTCTGGGCGGACCCGATGGCGGAGATGGTGGAAATGGCGGAGATGTCATTTTTGAAGCCGATGCCCACTTGTCGACCCTGACCGACCTGAAAAACAACCGACTCTACAAAGCTGAGAATGGGAGTTCGGGCAAAAGTAAAACCATGACTGGAAGGAGAGGGAAGCACCTGGTCGTCAAAGTCCCGGCAGGAACACTGGTGCGAGATGACGCCACCCGGGACCTTCTGGTCGATCTCAAAGAAAACAGTATGCGATTTGTTGCGGCGCAGGGAGGCAAGGGCGGACGCGGCAACACCAGATTTAAAACACCCCGCAACCGTGCTCCCAGACAATTTGACACAGGCGTAGAGACCGAAGAGAGAAAATTGTTTCTTGAATTAAAGTTATTGGCCGATGTGGCGGTCATTGGTCTTCCAAATGCAGGCAAGTCTACGTTTATCTCAAAAATTTCCCACGCCCGGCCCAAAATAGCCGATTACCCTTTCACTACCCTGATTCCTAATCTGGGCGTTGTGCAATTGGATGATTTTTCTACCTTTGTAGCGGCGGATATTCCTGGCCTTATCGAAGGCGCTCATGAAGGAAAGGGCCTGGGCATACGCTTCCTCAAGCATACAGAGCGAAGCCGTTTGCTGATTCATCTTCTCGATTTTTCTTCAAGCAATATGCGTGACCCTCTGGACGATTTCCGAGTTGTCCAGAACGAGCTGGAGCAATTCAGTAAAAGCTTATATGAACGCCCCCAAATTCTTGTGGCTTCTAAAATCGACCACCCTGAGGCAATGGAAAAATTTAAGGAATGTGAATCTCGTTTGAAAGAAATCAATCCAGACGTGTTTTTAATTTCTTCGCTGACTGGCGAGGGAGTACCGAAGCTGTTGTGGAAGATCAAAGAGAGGCTGGATCTGCTGAAAGAGGAAGAGTTAGCTTCATCGAGTTGAGAATTTTGAAGTGGGTTGTGGTTAAATTAGTTTGCCGGGAAATACAACACCGTTTTTTACTGAATCATAAACTCTGTGAACTTTACTTTTTTGACTCGACCAGAACCTTCAATTTTTTTGTTGAAGTTATGTTGCAGTCTTCTCTGAAGTTTTTCCTTCACATACAGGATATCATTGTAGAACTTGTTTCTGAGGAATTGCTCCACCGTATTCATCGTCACCTTTTCATAGATCGGTAACGCTTCTCGAATAACCTGGGTACTTGGACGGTCACTCGTTTCTATAAGTATGTCAAAGCTGAGTACCCGGATATCTGTCGCGTCAAATGCAACTGGCATAATGGTCGAAAGGGTGATCTGTGTTTCTTCAGGAGAAAGAGCCGCGAGCAGTCCTTCATCGTCTCCACCTTCAACGGCATCCTTGAGAGCATTCGATTGAGCCAGTTCTTTGGCCAGGTCAGATTTTTTGTCTTCCTCTCCCCCGGCAACTCTCGTTCGTTGACCTTTTTCCGGCGCGGGTTCTTCTTTCTTTTCGCCGACTTGTTCCTGTTTTTGTTCAGGTTCCATAGCTTCCTCCAAGGGGCCCTCCCCTTCAGCTTCTGGTTCCTCGATATCAGTTCCTTCTTCGGGTTTAGGCGTTAATTCATCAGGTATTTCAGTGTCTGATTTGCCCATTTGAAGCAGTTCTTCAGGAGCAAAGGTTTTCCACCCGAAATACAATCCGCCACCTGTCAGAAGTAAGGCCGCAACACAGCCAACAGCAATCATTTTTCCAGTCTTGGTAGTAGGAAGGCCAAATTTCTTTTTGGGAGCGATCTCAAACTCTTCGCCATCGTACTCTTCACCCACTCCTAGCTCATCTTCTTCACCTTCACCTTCACCTTCTTCATCTTCTACTGCCGCTTCACCTTCATCTGCCTCGGCGGTTTCGGTTGCAGTCTGTCCTTCTTCTACCGCATCTTGGTCGGCAAAGGCCTGCGCCCACAAGTCCTCCTCACTCGCTTCTTCAGGAGGAATGTCTTCATCAGGGGTGGCGGTTTCTGTTTTTTCTGATTCTTCGGCCACAGTTTCAGTGGTTTCTTCGCCAGTAGTTTCTTCCTCGTTTTCTTCAGAAGTAGAATCCGCCGGAGTTTCTTCTCCCTCTTTATTCTCGTCTTCGTTCAGCAGGTCATCGAGAAAGTCATCAAGTTCATCGTCCCCTGTGTCTGTAGTTTCAGGTTGTTTTTCATCTTCTGGCATATCCGAGTCACCCTCATCGGGCAGAGCACCGGTTGCGCCAGCGGCGGCAGTTGCCTGGCTTGAAACATTTTCTTGAACTTGGTCGGCACCCTGGGGTTTTACCAGGAATTTTTGTTGGCATTTCGCGCACTTGAACTTGACCCCCGCTGGTTTGATATCGGGTAAATCGACCTGGTAGCCCGCTTGACAATGAGTACAAAAAATCTTCATAACAGTTTGTTTATAAAAAGGTTATATCTATCATTTGATTATAGTTTATCGCAGGAAAATTTCAACTTAATCCGTATCGCATTACCGCATAATAATTTTCCTGAGGCCCTTTTGTTTGTAGGGCTTAATCCTATTTGACATGACGGCGATGACTCCCTTATAATCATCGAACGGCACCCTTCAGGTGTTATTTCCTCCAATGGATACTTTCTTACAGGGCCTCCATTGCTAGTTGGCTTTATCTTGCCCGTCTTGGGTTCAATTGGAAACTTGAGCCTGTTATTTAAGGACCAAATTTATTCTGTTTAAGAGAGTTTATTGATGAAGTTCATTGTGAAATTCAGTTCACTTTTTGCCGGTCTAGCGGCTTTGTTCATGGTGGCAGGCCTTGAAAGGCCTCATAACAACCATACACAGGGTCTATCTTCCTACCATGCTTCGTGGGTCGCCTGGGAGGAGCAGGTATTTGATCGCTCCCTCCAGGAACTGCAAAATCAGGAGTCCCTGTATGAAAGAGATCTTCAACAACGGATAACCCAATTGGTTTCGCGTTATAAAACGGGACTCAAAACAGATCATCTTGCCAATTTGCCTGAACGGATAGTTTATGAGAGTAAAAAATATGACTACGATCCGTTATTTTTGACGGCCGTTATTATAACTGAAAGTTCTTTCAATAACTGGGCCCGATCCAACAAGGGCGCCTTGGGCCTGATGCAAATTCTACCCACAACTGGTAAAGCGTTAGCAGGTGAAGCTCACGTAAAGTGGAAAGGCAATCCTACCCTGTACGACCCAGAGGCTAATATTGCACTGGGCGCGTATTACCTTAATAAACTGGTTCTTCGCTTCGGTGATCTCGGTTTGGCCCTGGAAGCTTATAACCATGGGCCATCACAGTTGAGACGCTATCTTAGAAAAGGCTATCGGCCTAACCGGTATTCCCAGAAAGTGTTCAAACACTACAATCGGTTGCGGTCCCAGTCCATCTAGTTTGAGAATTGATCCCGTATACCCAAAAATGATCCTATCCCTCTATTTTCCAAGTGTTTGTGCTCTTTCCCTTGGACTTTTCCTTATCGGGGTTCCCCGTCTCATACTTGAGTCATGAGAACCATGCGCCTGCCCGTTTCAAGGTATTATCAGTTTATTTTCCTAAGATCGCATCTTTATTTAGGGGTATTCGTTACTATTGTCCTGATTTTGGGAGCAGGTTGTTCAGATTTCGAGCTCGGTCGCGCATTTGAAGGGGAATTTAATTCTCAGAAGAATAATAAAGTGATTGGTGAATATTGCACCAGTTGCCACATTCATAAGGAATTTGATTCTGTTGAGCATGTGGCCAAGGTTCGTCTGGAATACAGGCGCAAGCTGTTCCGGACCACAGCAGAGTGCAGAATTTGTCATTACCTTGAGAAACAATGGATTCATAACGAAGTTCTTCGAAAAACCCGCAGACCTCGGGAAGCAAACCGAGGCCATTTTAAAGAATTTGAGAAGGAAAATATAAAAGGTCGTAGTAAAAACTGACAAAATATTCTTCCCCCGTAACCTTCTCCGCAATTACAATGTTAAGAATATGACAGTCACTCGTATTATTCTTATTACAGTTATGATTGCTCTGGGGAGTATTGCCCAGGTGTTTGCCTTTTCTTTGGGGCCGATTGAAGTCAAAAGCAAATTTGGTGATCGGTTTGACGCTGAAATTGAGTTAACCGCGGAACTCTTGGAATCCGTTGAGATAGAGATTGGAAGCGAAGAAGACTATAAAAAACTACAATTGGATCGACGCGATATTGTCGATGAAGTTTTTGTTGTTCGCCCCGTTGAAAGAAAGGGCGACAAACTCTTCATACGATTAAGTTCTTCCAAACCTCTTTTCTATCCGTCCCTCAATCTAGTGATTAGAGCCACCCAGGCTAAGGGAACGGTGCTGGAAAATTATATGATCACTGTCGATTTCAGGCAGAGCCTGGCTTTGAAAGTAAAAAAAGAGACCGAAGCGAAAGGCAAAAAAACAAAGAAACAGGAACCCATTCTTAGTCCCCCCGTTATCGCCGCAGAAAAACCAGTTTCAGACCCCAAACCGCCAACGGTTCATCAAGAAGCTTCCAAGCCTGAAGAGAAATCTGCAGAAACAAAGCCTGTTCCGGAAACGGTAACTGAAGTTTTAGAGGCCGAGCCCACTAAGGTTTTAAAAACGAAGCCCATGGTGCCGACTGCTTTAGTAGGGCAGACGCGAACGTATTCTGTTGAAAAAACAGCCAAAGTAGTTGCTCGTGGTTTTAAAGTGACCCATGAAGAAACTGTAAAAGTTTTGCCAAAAACTTTCCAACCCTTAAAACCAGAGCCGACGGCGAAACATGCCCCACCTCCGGTTCACATGTCAGCAGCCAGCGGAAAGAAATTCAGGCCTCTCAAGACAGGAGAGGGCTTGTTGACTTTGGCCAGAAGCATAAACCCTGATACCAAGGAGGCATTTCGTATCGCAGTCGCTGTGTGGCAGTCTAACCTGGATAAGTTTATCTGTGGAAATATGCATGGGATTCATTCGGGTGTGGAGTTGAATCTGGAAAATCTGGAAGAGCGTTTAGCAAGCCTGGATATCCAAACAGCTCGTGAAATTTTGTGGAGCCAATGGGAGGACTGGAAGGTCATACAAAAGGAACTTTCGTCTCCACAGGGTGAAAAGAAGGCAGACACAGGTGAGAGGGAAGAAATATTGCCAGACGAATTCGGCCTTGATTTTGCGGGAATATTTTCCGTTCTGGCAGATTGGCAGGAAAGCTGGGAGGAAGGGAACCTGCCCCGGCATTTGGCTCATTTTGCGACGCAAAACGGGAAGCAGGAGGGAGAGCTATCCAAGCATTTGACGGATTTCAAAGCGAAGATGCTTAGAACTCATAAAGAGGTACGCCTTAAGATATCGAACTCCATTATTTACCATAAAACAGGCGGAACCTGGGTTTCATTTTCTCAGAAATTTTCATCAGATAAAATGGAAAGCGTGGGCCGCAAGGATATTGCCCTGATCCGCGAGGAAGGAGAATGGAAAATAATCAGCGAAAAGTTCTCAGTGTATGAACATGCACAAAAAACCGCAGAAGGAGCTACTGTAGCTCTATCCACGGAAAACAACTCAGGAGCTGGGTCAGTTGCGTCGCCCTACGTAATTCATGTGTCGAGCCATCTGGATATATCGACTTCAACGAGGGTAGTGAATGAGTTGAGAAGGAAAGGCCTGAGTGCCTATTTAACTCCCATTCCGATAGACGATAAAAGGAAAATATATCGGGTTTATGTTGGGCGCTATAATTTCTTGGATGTGGCCAGAGAAGTTACAAGGCAGATACGGAAGTTATCAATCGGGAAATATGCAATACCGGCATCGGCACCTTATGTTCTTGAGTCAGGAAATTATGCTGATGAAAAAAAGGCACGCGAACAAATTAAATTATTGCGTAAAAAAAAGTTGTCTCCATTTTTGTTTATTACTGCGGACAAAAACTTTTCCCAACCCAGATTTAGAGTATTGCTTGGAGCTTTTCGTCAACCGGAGAGTGCATCCAAACTATCTGAACATCTTTCCACGCTTGATGTTTCCTTCACCGCCAGCCAACCCTGACAAATGGCGGTTCTTCCACATATCCACCTGAATTATTGTGCGTTATTACCATGTTTTGCCGGGGATTTTTCGGGGCATTTGATAAAACAAGGCGAAAAAAAACCGCCCCTGTACGCAGGGGCGGCTGGGACACTCTTTTTACAGTTTGAAAAAAATTACAAAGAACCTTTCAGGGTCGGAGCAGGTTTGAAACCAACTGTCTTGCTGGCTTTAATTTTTATTTCGGCTCCCGTTTGCGGATTGCGACCTTTCCTTGCTTTTCTGTTTCTAACAGTGAATGTTCCAAAAGAAGGATAAGCGAATCTTTTATCTTTCTTGATGGATTTCGCAATGCTTCCAAATGTTGCATCAATAATATCGGCTACCAAACGTTTCGTCAAATCTTCGTCCTTACAACTTTTAATCACGGCGGTTATTAATTCATCTTTAGTCACTGCGTGTCCCCCCTCTCATTCAAAGTTTAATATACAAAACATGCCAGCGACACCGAATATACCAACGACACCATAAATGTCAGCGGTCCCAAGCGTACTAGTGGGTGCATTATAAAAAACCGGGGAAAAATGTCAAATGAAAAAATAGGGTTTAATCCTTATTTTACGCGGTATACTGCTTTTTGCTCAATATTGTCGTTGTAAGTATTTGCTCTATGCTAGAATGCTCAAGAACAAAAAATACTTTTGCAGATTTTAAAAATTTACCCGTACTTTAGAATGTGACCAGGGTTTTGTGTGTTGGGTGGTTTCCCAACGAGTGGTTTTATGTGTGGGGAGTATTGTTAAATGAGGGGTTAGTATGGCAGTGCTCAAAGTGGCGAAACTGGGGAATCCGATTTTGCGGCAGATGGCTCAACCTGTAGATTTGAATTTATTGAAATTATCCACCAGTGATATACAGGTTTTGATTGATGATATGATCGACACCATGCGTGAAGAGGACGGGGTGGGGCTAGCCGCGCCCCAGATATTTCAGTCTTTGCAACTGGTTGTGATGGAATGTTCCCTCAACGAGCGATATCCCGAAGCGCCGAAAATCCCAATGACGGTATTGATCAATCCAGTGATAACCCACTACGGAGATGAAAAAGTTATGGGTTGGGAAGGATGTCTGAGCTTGAAAGATTTACGCGGACTAGTCCCTCGTTCAGAAAAAGTAACCGTAGAATTTTTTGACCGTGAAGGTAGGCCCGTCACTATTGAAGCGGAGGGTTTTCACGCAGTGGTCCTACAGCATGAGATCGATCATTTACAAGGCAAAGTATTTCTGGATCGGA
Source organism: uncultured Nitrospina sp. (assembly GCA_913045445.1). Lineage (GTDB taxonomy): Bacteria > Nitrospinota > Nitrospinia > Nitrospinales > VA-1 > Nitromaritima. The sequence continues at coordinate 19,182 of CAJWQP010000030.1, forward strand.
TGACAGACCTGAGTCAACTGGCTTACCTGGAAGAATTTGATGAATATATTGCAGACAAAGAAGCTATCGATTCAGGATCCACTCAGTAGTGAGAGTCACCCATCTTCATAAAGGTTATCGCTGTGTCTGAATTCGCACCCACACTTCAGGAAGATATTCTCAATCTTTATCGCCTGCCCAATATAGGTGCAACTTATACGAATACCTATGGGGAAGAAAATATCAAGAACCTGGTTGAGAAATACCGGGGCTTGGATGAAGAGGAGATGTTGGTAATGCGGGACCTGGTTATCTCTTACTCCAGGTCTCCCGATTTAGCGACCAGTTTTGTTTCGGTGGGCGTTCTTCATGCTTTGGGGATGTCTCGGGAAGTGGATGCGGCTTATCTTTGGGCGCAGGACCGGGAAGATAAGGACCAATTCATTCATCATTTTGGTATCGGCAAATCACTGGCTGAGTACTTCACTTGATATTCAACGGTCCTCTTTTTCTGAAGTTATATCAGGTAACGGGGTGAACTCGCCAGGGTCGGCGGAGGGTAAAGGCGTGTCCACTGTTCCTTCCCTCAGCCGCGACCGGGACGAAGACAGAAAAAGAACCCATAGGACGCCAGGAATTATAAACAATCCGCCCATCCATAAGATGACCGTTTGGATAGTCATCTGCATACCATCGATGGCGACCCCGACCACTCCATTGCTGATTCCCATGACCAAAGTCAGCAGAGCCATTTCAGTGCCAAAAATCCTTCCTAAAAATTGTCGGTCGGCTTCCAGGTGAATGAGAGCCGAACTGAACACCCACACGATTGATCCGAACATGCCTGATAACCCCATGCACAATGAAGCGGTCCAAAGGCTTGTAGAATATGAAAACGCCCAGAGTGTGAGGCCGCCGAGAAAAAATGCTATTGCTATTGCCCATTGAAGGGCTCGTGCCGACTCGCCAAACCATCTCTTGGTCAGGATGGGTCCTATCGCGGCACCAATGCCCCGACAGGAGTACATGACACCGACCCCCATGGATACGGTCGCAGGGTCTGACCATGTACGATGCGCGAATAATGGAACCAGCGTCATTATGCCACCCTTGATAGCGACACCCGATTTTAACAAAGCCAGAGCCATTACAACGGGTTGAGCGAGGAGGTAGCGACCTCCCTCGATCAGGCCCTTGAACCCACTTCCTACACTCTTTGTTACATGTTCTGTTGAGTTTTTGCCGGGGCGGGAAATCCTGATTATGAATCCTGCGGATATCAGGTAGGTTATGGCATCCAGAATAAACGCGGTCCTGACACCCAGCAGGCTCACAACAAAACCACCCAATGCGGCACCCAGGGCAAGCATAACGGACCATGTGGCTCCAGAAAGTGCATTGGCGGTGACCAGGTGGGTTTTGGGTACAAGGGAAGGTAGAATGGCGCTTCGGGCCGGTTCAAAAAATCCTGAAAGAGCGACTTCGAGCAGGGTCAGGGTGTAAACCAGCCACAGGTCTTCACTGCCTTCGACCATGAGAAAACCGAGAACCGTTAAACAACGCAAGACATCGCTTGCTATCAAAATGTTTTTTCGGTCCATGCGGTCTATCACCACACCTGCGAGAGGGCTCACCACTACCATGGGTAACAGTTTAGCCATCATGGCGGTCGCCATGGCCATTCCTGAGCCGGTGAGTTGAAGGATGAGCGCATAAAGCGCGATGCTGTTGACCCAATTTCCTAAATCAGAAATAACCTGTCCGTACCAGAGGTTCCTGAAGGATGGGTTTTGCTTCAGCACGGAGAGGTATCCCGTGGAGCTATTGGCAGAGATGTCAGTCGTTGACGTGCTCACAGGTCAGGAAGAGGAAAATAGCAACGATAAAAACTTTTGCACATTGTCGCATATTTCCTGCCAACCCGTATCAGAGAAGGCGCTCAACCTGACTTTTGCTTTTCATCGCTCATCAGAGCAATCGTTTTGCAGATGTTCTCCTGGCTCAACGATGAAGTGTTGAAGCAAGCATCGAAGTTGGAGGAGTCGTTGATATCTTCGTTGAAATAGCTTTTGTGGAACTCTTCACGCTCCTCGTCAGTTGTTTGGATTAAACGTTCTGCATCGACAGTAGAGATTTTACGCAAAGCGGCGATGCTCTTCACGCGATCTTCTAATGGAGCTACAAAACGAACATTCAACCCCTGTTTATTTCCTGCAAAGATTCGGTTTCCACCTCTTCCCAGAATAATGGCGCTTTCCTGTTCTATGATAACTTTCATGAGCTGAGAAATTTTGACCACATAGTCTTTCTGTAAAATAGCTCCAGACCTGATAAGGTAATTTATCCAATCATCGATTCCACGATGGTTGTTTTCGTCCAGAGTTTCTATAAAGCTTCGGCTAAGGCTTTCTCTTTGAGCTATGTGATCAAGCAGGTTTCGTCCATAAACTTTCCATCCCAATGTTTTTTCAAGTTCAGGCACGAGAGTTTCCTCACCGCACCCAAATTGCCTTGAAATGGTTAGGAACGGAAAGGTCACAACTTTCCTTTCTTTTTCCAGTTTCCTGTGAGTTTCCCACTCGGCAATTTTCTCGCCAATAATCCCATCAGCTAAGGTTTCTGGCATTGTAGTTGGCATAGTCCGACTCCTTAAAAATAAATCCGGTTCCTGACATAAGCCAGTAGGGCTCTCTTATTTCTCCTATAATGAAAATAGGTATGTGCTGGTTAAATAGCAATAGAAATACGAAAAATCATGGTTTTGGTGAATTTAAAGACACACGGTATAATGAAAGTTTCATAGGCCTGCTAATGTAATTTTCTTTGAATGGCTGTATGGGGAGAGGGTTTTGTTTGAAAATGCGCGGAATTGAAGGCGTGATTTGATTGGAGGATAGGTAATGGATGAAGGATTGGAACCCATAACTGTATTATCAACGCCAATGAGTTTTTTGAGAAGCATTGTTTTGTACTGTGGTGCTGAGGTCGTTTCGCAGGCTATTCATGGGAATTTATTAATTCGGGAAAAGGGTTTATGAAAAATAGCAATGTATTGCTCTATTTGATGTTGATAGGAATTGTCAGCGGGGGATTTTGTGGCTGGATATTCGGCAGGGAAATGCTGGTTGTCGACTGGATTGGGGAAATGTTTCTCAATGCTCTTAAAATGCTTGTCATTCCCCTCATCGTTTCTTCCATGATCGTTGGTATTGCCGGATTGGGTGATATTCGTAAAGTGGGCAGGGCAGGGACGAATACAATTATTTATTTTTTGTCCACCACAGGGTTTTCTGTATTAGCGGGTCTGCTGATCGTGAATATAATGAATCCCGGCCTGGGAGTTGAACTGACTACGGAAATTCCAGATAAAGTGGCGGGAAAAGAGGCCGTAGGCATCACAGATATTCTCAAAAGTTTTGTCTCACCGAACCTGGTTAATTCCATGGCAGAAATGGATATTCTGCCGGTCATCATATTTTCTCTCATATTCGGAGGGGTTCTCACCACATTGGGTGAGAAAGGCCGGCTTGTGATTTCCGTTTTCGACGGGATCAATGCCGCTATCATGAAAATTGTGCATCTTGTGATGTGCGTGGCTCCTCTGGGGGTATTTGCATTAGTAGCCTCGAAACTGGGCGCCGCCGGCGGCGGTGATATGTTTCTTGCCGAATTGCTAAAGATCGGGAAATTTGCCGCGACAGTCATTACAGGCCTGTTGTTTCACGCTATGGTGACGTTGCCTGCCATCCTGTATTTTGTGGCGAAAAAGAATCCATTGACCTACTTCAAGAACATGAGTCAGGCGCTCACTACGGCTCTTTCAACAGCTAGCAGTTCGGCCACTTTGCCAGTTACCATTGAGTGTGTTGAGGAAGAAAATAAAATATCCCGTCGTACCACCCTGTTTGTCATCCCGCTGGGGGCAACAGTGAATATGGATGGGACGGCGCTTTATGAATCCATAGCGGCGATTTTTATCGCGCAAATGGTGGGTATTCATCTCGGATTCGGAGAGCAGGTACTGGTCTTCCTGACCGCTACGCTGGCGGCGATAGGAGCGGCGGGTATTCCCGAAGCGGGTCTGGTAACGATGGTGATTGTCCTTCAGGCAGTGGGACTGCCCCTGGAGGGTATAGGTATGCTTCTATCCATAGACTGGTTTCTGGATCGCCTGAGAACTTCCGTCAACGTATGGGGCGATTCGATCGGTGCCGCTGTGATAGACAGGCTTGAAAAAAAATATAATGGAGAAGGAGGGACATCGTGATTATTCCTGCCGCACTGGGTTTGTTAATAGGGATTTTATCTTCAGGTTCAGGCCTGGGTGGAGGATTCCTTGTGGTTCCATTTCTTCTTCAAATGGGTAAAGAGGCTAAGGTGGCTGTGGGTACCTCATTCCTGTCCATTGTTATGGTGGCCATTTCTTCTCTAGTGGGGCATTCAAGAGTGGGAAATGTTGATTGGAAAGTCGGAGCGTTGCTCG
>CAJWQP010000031.1 GCA_913045445.1 uncultured Nitrospina sp.
CATCATCTGTAAAATCTTTTAAAGTAGTCACGAATCTTTTCCTTTCAATTCATGGATTCTAGTTGGCTTCATGATTCTTTCCAGAACAGCTTATCAACTTTTAAGTTTACTTTTGGCTTATCATAACCCATTATTTTTAAATGGGTTACTGTACTTCATCCCCCCCCCCTTATCAAATAGTTTTTATAAGTTTAACATTTGGCATAGATCTAGGGGGTCGGGTCACCAAAGCCGCTAAAATTCTTGAAGTCCAACGCTCCTACCTCTCCCGCTTGATAAAAGAGCTGGCTATCGACTGAATTTATAGGCGTCAGGCTGTTACGCTCACGATAATAATCTGTCAGGGAATTAGAAATCGATGGTTTTTTGCTGTCGTACCATCGCACTCATTCCAGGAATCTGTTAAAGTGTCCCACCGCTGGTTTGGGTAATTTTAAGGTAAAATAAATTAACATTACATCTTGGAAAAACAGTATGAGCATTATTGATGGGAAAATGATTTCTTCTCAGGTGAAGGAAAGTATCACCGCCGAAGTGGAAGCGCTTAAAAGCAAAACAGGAAAAACACCGGGACTCGCCGTGGTTTTGGTCGGTGAAGACCCTGCGTCTGCAGTATATGTGCGTAACAAAAATAAAACCTGTAAACAAGTGGGATTTCAGTCCTTTGAAAACATTCTGCCGACAGACACAAGTGAGGAAAAATTACTAAATCTGATCGATGAGTTAAACAAAGACGAAAAAGTTAACGGGATTCTTGTTCAACTTCCTTTACCCGACCATATTGATTCGCAAAAAATTCTTGAGGCAATTGATCCAGCCAAGGATGTGGATGGATTCCACCTTGAGAATGTGGGTCGGCTGGTAACAGGGGACGCCGCATTTAAACCCTGCACTCCTGCAGGAATCATAGAACTTCTTGACCAGTATAAGGTAGAGATTGAAGGCAAAAACGCAGTGATCTTGGGACGAAGTAATATCGTAGGAAAACCAGTGGCATTTCTATTGCTCGAAAGAAACGCCACCGTCACCATTTGTCATTCACGCACCAGAGATTTGCCGGCAATTGCCCGGTCGGCCGATATCCTCATCGCGGCCATTGGAAAGCCAAAGTTTGTTACTGCGGATATGGTGAAGGACGGAGCGGTAGTCATTGATGTGGGCATCAACCGGGTAGACGGTAAGCTGGTCGGTGATGTCGATTACGAAGCCGTAGAAAAAACAGCTTCGCTCATTACTCCCGTCCCCGGTGGAGTGGGTCCCATGACCATAGCCATGCTCATGGCAAATACCCTGCGGGCATTCAAGAATTTTTCATCCTGACTTTTCAGAGGCATACCGTATTCGATAAAAAACGGTCATAAAAAAAATTCGCTGATTGATTTTGTCAGTCACTCTTTTTGACCTATGATAGGCTGGGGTACAGCTAATGCGGCTCCTGCCAAACTGATCATGATCCATTCCAAAACCATACGGGTAAAACAGGAAGAACCCAGCCCGAAAATATATTCCGTTGCAGAGGTGACAGGAGATGTTAAATCTATCCTTGAAGCGGCATTTGACTCTGTATGGGTGGAAGGAGAGATTTCCAATCTCCGCATTCCAGGTTCACAACACGCTTACTTTGTTCTAAAAGATGATCGTTCGCAGATACGCTGTGTGTTGTTCAAAGGATTTCGTGCGGGAATAAAATTTGAGCCGGAAGACGGGGACCAGGTTCTTTTATTCGGACGGGTCACCGTTTATGAGGCCAGAGGCGAGTATCAGCTGATCGTCGAGCACCTTGAGCCAAGAGGCCTGGGGGCCTTGCAGAAAGCTTTCGAGAAAATGAAAGCGAGGCTTCAGGAAGAAGGACTGTTTGATGAAGAAAAGAAAAAACCGATACCTCTGTTTCCGTGGAAAGTGGGTGTCATAACATCAGGCACCGGAGCGGCGGTATGCGATATATTGAATATTATACAAAGGCGTAATGCCAAAGTATCCGTTCTGGTTCACCCGGTAAAGGTTCAAGGCGAGGGAGCGGCCGACGAAATTGCTACAGCGATCCAGCAAATGAACAAAATGAAAGACCTGGATGTACTCATAGTCGGGCGGGGCGGTGGATCAATAGAAGACTTATGGGCCTTCAACGAAGAAGTGGTCGCCCGTGCCATTGCAAAATCGAAACTACCCGTGGTGTCGGCAGTCGGACATGAAATCGATTTCACTATAGCCGATTTTGTGGCCGATCTTCGTGCGCCGACCCCTTCGGCGGCGGCCGAGCTGGTGGTTCCTGTTTTGAACGAGACTGTTCGCGAATTGAGCAAGATGGCAGAACAACTTTTTGAAAACGTACAGACACGGGTTGAAGGTTACAAAGATTTGCTGGAACGACTTATCGAAAGAAGGTTTTTCAAGGACCCAATGAATATTATTCAGCCGCATTCTCAGCGACTGGATGACTTGAATAATCGTTTGCTTCGCGGGCTGGAGCAATGGGTCGTTCTGCAACGGCAAAAATTTTCAGGAAAAGTTCAGCAACTGGTCCACCTCAGCCCAGAGAAAAATATTCGTCAACTGGAAGAAAATCTCAAAATACTGAATCATCGTTTAGTCCAGAATATAAACGCTACAGTTAAGTTGGAGAGTCAACGCTTCGATGGTGCGGCAAAAAATTTGCACGCACTCAGTCCACTTGCCATTTTGGACCGCGGTTATAGCATCACCAATTTTGCAGGAAAAGCCCTCACCCAAAGCAAGAGAGTGAAGCAGGGCGACTTGGTGGATATCCGGTTGGCCGAGGGAAGTTTGGAATGTACGGTTGATAAAATAAATAAATTTGATTCTGCGTCCCCTTCTCCCCATGAGGGCGAAGAAAAAAGATAATTTAACATCAAAGAGGAAGAGTTATGTCGGAAATAAAATTTGAAAAAGCTATGACCCGGTTGGAAAAAATCGTCGAGGAACTGGAGAGCGGAGATCTGGACATTGATAAATCCCTTGAAATTTTTGAAGAAGGGATCAAGATGTCACGTGTGTGCTCAAAGAAACTCACTGAAGCCGAAGCAAAAATAGAAAAACTCACCAAAGGAAAGAAGGGAGAGTTAATCACAGAACTCTTTCCGGTAAATGAAAAAGATGACGAGTAAGAATAAAAAAATTCGACTGGATCAGTTACTCCTAAAAAAAAACTCGTTTCATCGCGAGAACGTGCGAAAAGCCTGATCCTTGCGGGTAAAGTCCGGATAGGTGATGAAGTGGCAGACAAACCGGGACGCATGTGCGATGAAGACGGCCCGCTACGGGTCACAAAAGATGTCCATCCTTACGCCAGCCGTGGCGGATTAAAACTTGAATACGCACTCAAAGAATTTGATGTTTCCCTTTCGGGAAAAGTAGCACTAGACCTTGGAGCTTCAACGGGAGGATTCACCGATTGCCTGCTTCAACATGAAGTTGATAAAGTTTTTGCGGTAGATGTAGGTTATGGCCAGTTGGACTGGAAACTGCAGAGCGATTCAAGAGTCGTTTCCATTGACCGGAAAAACGCACGCGACCTCAAGCCGGATGAAATTGGAGAAATGGTTGATCTGGTGGTGATAGACGTTTCTTTTATTTCCTTAAAACTGATAATTCCTCCTGCACTGAGTCTGCTTAAACCAGAAGGTGATCTTATCGCTTTAGTGAAACCCCAGTTTGAAGTCGGAAAAGATGAGGTGGAAAACAAAGGAATTATCAAAGACCCGGAAAAACATCTCAAAGTGCTTCATGACCTTCGCGCTTTTATGGCGGAGAAAAAGTGGCCTGTGATCAATCTTACGACCTCACCTATAACAGGCCAAAAGGGTAACCGCGAGTTTTTGATTCACTGTACTGGCGGTGTTCTCGGCACGGCGATTGATGAAGAGCAAATTCAGAAAGAAGTTTTGCAATAAACTACTAAAAATCAATGACTTTTATGGGAAAATTGTAAAATCTCAATATTTTTTCCAGAAAAGTACAAATTTGAGAATATTTTGTCGGGTTTGCTATATTAATTAAAACAATACGTTAAATTGGGTTGGCACCGCGCAAGCAAAGCAGGCCTCGTAACTGGATAAATAGTCACTATAGGCATTTCAAACGGAGAATATCGCAATGCATAAGCTTGTCTTATTACGTCACGGTCAAAGCCAATGGAATCTCGAGAACAGATTTACCGGATGGAAGGATGTTGACCTCACCGACCAGGGGGTGGGCGAGGCCGGTAACGCAGGAAAACTACTCAAAGAGGAAGGCTACAGTTTTGATGTAGCCTACACCTCAGTACTCAAGCGGGCTATACGGACATTATGGATTGTTTTGGATAACATGGATTTAATGTGGATTCCGGTACACCGATCCTGGAAACTCAACGAGCGGCATTATGGGGCTTTGCAGGGACTCAACAAGCAGGAGACAGCGGCTAAACACGGTGCCGATCAGGTCAAGATCTGGCGGCGCAGTTACGACATTCCGCCGCCTGTCCTTGAGGAAGGGGATGAGCGGCTTCCAGACAACGACCCGCGTTATGCCGATGTTCCGGTAAAAGATCGTCCGCGCGCAGAGGCTTTGAGTCATACGGTGGAACGGTTTCTGCCTTATTGGAGAGAAACGATTGTTCCTGCCTTGCAAGCGGATAAAAAAGTTTTAATTTGTGCGCATGGCAACAGCTTAAGAGCCTTGGTCAAGCACCTCGACAATATGAGCGAGGAAGCCATAGTCGAGTTGAATATCCCAACCGGTATTCCATTGGTGTATGAGCTTAACGATGATCTGATAGCCAAGACCCATTACTACTTGGGCGATGCCGAAGCGGCCAAAAAGGCCGCCGACGCCGTGGCCAATCAAGGCAAAACAAAATAATTTCCCAGGTTTGCTTGAGAATATTTTTTTAGGGCTGGATCATTTCGCGGGCGTGTTGGAGTGTGGTTTCGGTGATATTTTCACCTCCTGACATTCTTGCCACTTCCTCCACCCGTTCCTGTTTTGACAGTTCGCGGATGCTGGAAAAAGTTCGTTTTCCTTTTACATCTTTGAACACGACAAAATGAGCGATCGCCTTGCCGGCGATTTGCGGAAGATGGGTGATACAGAACACCTGTTTTTCTGCAGCGATTTTTTTGAGTTTGTTCCCCACCACCTCGGCTACTTTACCGCCTATTCCTGTATCCACTTCATCGAAGATCATGACGGGCACAATATCCTGTTCATTCAGGTTGGACTTCAATGCCAGCATGAGTCGTGACAGTTCTCCTCCCGAAGCTATTTTGACCAGAGGTTTCAGGTCTTCACCCAGATTGGGAGAGAACAAAAATTCGATTGAACCCAGACCTGTAGGATGAAGTTTAACCGTCTGCTTGCGGAAGGAGATGAACCCCGATTCGTCTGCCTCATAGTCGAATCTCACTTCCAGTTTCACATCCTTCATGCTGAGGTCGCGAAGTTCTTTCTCCACATTTTTTTTGAATACGCCCGCAGTTTTTTCTCTTTTTTCAGCAAGAGCGATAGCGAGTTTGGATAGAGTTTTCTGACGCGACTCAATATCCTTCTGGATACTTTCCATGTTTTCCTGAAACGAAGAAAGAGTTTCCAGTTCCTCAGCTATTTCTTCACGGTACTGCAAAACCGCCGCGATATCGCCGCCGTACTTGCGTTTTAAGCCGTTGATTTCCGCTAGGCGGTCCTCCAATTCTTCAAGGCGGGAGGGATTGAACTCGATTTTACGAACATAGTCCCGCAACTCTTCAGCCAGTTCTTCCATTTCACAAAAAGCCGACTGGCCCCGTTGAGCCTGCTTTTCCAGTTCGAGGTCTATAGAAGAAAGCGATTCCAGTTCTCGTTGAGCAGTACCAAGCATATCGAGGACGGCCCCTTCTTTGTCCGCGATCAGTTCGAGAATCCGTTTGACCGAAACGTCAAGTTTCTCCGCGTGCTGGAGTTTATGTTTTTCAGATTTGAGAAGATCTTCTTCGTCAGGTAAAAGGTTGGCGATATCTATTTCATTGACTTGAAAACGGAGCAGGTCTTCCCTTTGCAGACGGTCACTTTCCCTGGATCGCAAATCGGCCAGCTTTTTCAACTCAGCCAACCAGGCGGAATATTCTTTAGCAAACTGATTACGCTCGTCCATGGTTTTTCCATACAGATCGAGAATGTCGACATGGATTTCCGGGTTGAGCAACGCCTGATGATCGTGCTGACCATGGATATCAACCAGGCGGTTGCCCAATTTTGCCAGAGCACCAACGGTGACCGTACTGTCATTTAACAGGCAACGGTTTTTGCCGGTCCCTGAAATCGTGCGACGTACCACAAGCTCTCCGTTATCCATACGGATGTCTAATTCGCGGAGGGTTGCCAATGTTTGTGGATCGGTGATTTCAAATACACTCTCGACCGTTGCCGAAGTTTCTCCTGTGCGGATAAAATCTGAATCAGCTCTTCCGCCCAGTATGAGATTGAGCGCATCTATGATGATGGATTTCCCCGCTCCCGTTTCGCCCGTCAGAGCGGTGAGTCCGGCTTGAAATTCGACACGCAGGTTATCGATGATGGCAAAATTATTTATTCTTAATTCTTTGAGCATAAGATTCAGGAACCTGATTGTTGGGAAATTTTTTGCAAGAGGCTACGGGCCTCAGTGTGCCACTCGCGAACTGCCTTTTCTCCCTGCGCATTCGATTTAATTTCAAGAAGGTCCTGCAGGGTATCCCGCGCCAGCAGGTAATTTTCGTTTTGGATATAGGCTTTCGCCAGGCCCAGATAATTTTCTCCAAATTGCGGACCGAGCCGAACCGCCTCCTTGAAGTGGTCAATGGAACGATCAATATCTCCACCCAGGAGAAAAGGAAGTCGTAAATAAAGATTCCCCAGGGCCCTGTGAGGTCCGCCTTCATTTACCGAAGGGTCGAGCTTGATAGCAGTTTCCATATCATTTTTTAAAGGTTCAATTTTACCCAAACTGCTCCAGATACCTTGTTGTTGTCCCAGTTTTCCATTGCAAAGGCCATTAAAAAAATATCCATTGGCCAATTTGGGATTTATTTTGATGGTTTTACTCGTCTGCTCCATGCAGAGAGAGAAATAGCGGATTTTTTCATCTTCGGTGTTTGATGTATCGGCAAGTTTGAAATAGTTTCGTCCCTGCCGCCAGAGAAGCTCCCCCGATTCCGGGAAGACCTCTATTGATTCATGAACCAACTTTTCTAACTTTCGTATATCAGAGATTGATTTGGCGACATGATAAATACGATCTATTTCTTTGATAATTTCAATTTCCCGATCTGGCGGGGCCCCAAGCAAAATGCCAAGGGCAAGGAACGTGGTTGTTAAAATTGGAGCCATAATCGGATAAAATTTTTTTTAGGTCAGGAGTAATTGGGTTATACTCACTTAAGACGGGTTGCTGTTCCCTGCTTTCTCTAACTTCTAATTTATCACAACTATGATATCTCGCAAAAATCCGATTTATTTTTTAATTTTATTTATATTTTTGTTTGGTTTATCACCCGCTATGGCCGATAGCATTTCTCCACGCCAGACAGTGGAAAATCTGCTGGAGTCCATTAAAAATCTCAAGACGGGGGGACAATTGTCCCCGGAAGAACATAAAGCCAACCAGAAGTTATCTTATCGTGCGCTCGCCTTGATGAATTTACAGGAAGTGAGTCGCAAAGCCCTGGGCAAATACTGGAAGAAGAGAACCTCAGAAGAACAGGAAGGTTTCATCGATCTGTTGGGAAGAATGTTTATTAAAGAAGCTTTCCCGAATTCGGGAAAATTTTTCTCGACACTTAAATTGGTTTATGGCGAAACAGAGATATCAAAATCCAAAGCCCATGTTCCCTTGACGGTGGTTCATGAAGAAGAAGGTGAGATTGGCATCGAATTTCATCTGATGAAAAACCAGGGTCAGTGGCAAGTGGTGGATGTCGATCTGGATGAAGTGAGCATGCGCAACAATCTTCGGTCGCAGTTCTACAAGATAATCAATAAAAAAGATTATCAGGATCTGGTCCGGCGTATGGAAGAAAAACTAAAAGAAACTAAAAGCTGACTCCCTCTTGCGCGGAGGGCGGACTCACGCACTACAGGCTACATATTCTTTCCTGTGCTAAGAGCAACGACGGTACGTTTTCCTACCATCTACTATGATCTGCTATACTAAGTGGATCTTAGCTGGCCCTGCGCCGAGCAGTCCCTCCCCGTTTTACACCGCAGTCTGAATGATCTTTCCCGCTATATATATTTCAAAGCTGGTCAGTGACCGCGGCATCTAGTACACTGGTCACATCACAACTATTTTTGAACATCAGCAGTCAGAAAGAAATGTGGAAACCAAACGGGTTTTACTAAAACCTTTTTGGATTTCCTGAGGATTTTATATATGAAAAAGCTGGGGATGGTGAGTCTGGGATGTCCGAAAAATGCAGTCGACACTGAACTGGTTCTCGGAGACTTGCTGGGTGATGGATACGAGATCACCTCCAATCAGGAAGAAGCCGGTGTCATCATAGTCAACACTTGCGGATTCATAGAGGCTTCCAAAAAAGAATCGATCGATGCCATCCTTGAAATGGCCGCCCTTAAAACAGAAGGACAATGCAAAAAGCTGGTAGTGACAGGGTGCCTTTCCGAACGTTACAGCGATGAGCTTCTTAAAGAAATTCCGGAAATCGATCACATTCTGGGCGTGAACCAGTATCCCCAGTTAAAGCAGATTCTAAAGGATACCGATGCTCGCAAAGGAAATGAATCCGCGAATCATGTACACGATTCGGCAGAGTATTTTGAATCATACATGAACCGTGTGCTGACGACGCCCTTTTACTCGGCTTACCTTAAAATTGGCGAAGGATGCTCCAACAAATGCGCCTTTTGCATCATTCCAAAAATCCGTGGACGATTTCGCAGTCGTTCACCAGAATCCATCATCGCCGAGGCAGAACATTTCGCACAACGTGGAGTGAAAGAGTTTAACCTGATTTCGCAGGACACCACCATGTATGGCGTTGACCTCAAAATGAAGGATGGCCTGGTTCAGCTTTTGAAATCTCTTTCCCGGATTGATGGGTTGGAGTGGTTGCGATTGTTTTATTGTTACCCCACATTTATCAGTAGCGAGTTGATCGAATACATCGCCTCCGGGGAAAAAGTTTGTAAATATGTGGACGTTCCACTTCAGCACACGCATGATTTTATGCTGAAGAGGATGAAGCGCCAGGAAACAGAGAAAGAAGTTCGAAAAATGATAGACGAGCTTCGGAGCAAAGTTTCCGGCATTGCTTTGCGTACAACATTCATTACCGGGTTTCCCGGTGAGACGGATGAACATTTCCGGCATCTCCTGGAATTTGTCCGCGAAACGGAGTTCGATCATCTGGGCGTGTTTGCTTATTCTCATGAAGAAGGAACCACAGCTTACGATTATGAGGACCTCGTTCCCGCTGAAATAGCCGTTGCGCGCAGGGATGAATTAATGAGTCTGCAACAGGAAATCTGCCGGAAAAAAAATGAAGAAAGAGTGGGCGAAGTCCTTCCCGTGTTGATAGAAGGGTCCGATCCGGAAGAAGAATACCTGGTGACAGGGCGTCTTGCTACCCAGGCACCGGAAATTGACGGACAGGTTATCATAGAAGAAAGTGAAGTGGAGAGCGGGCAGATTGTACCCATGCTTATCACAGCCTCAACCGACTATGACCTTGTTGCTCGCAGGGTTGAATAAACGGTTGAAAAGGTATCAACCTGATTTTTGGGAACACTAAAGTATGACTCTCAAACGTGTGGGTATATTAACAGGCGGTGGTGATTGTTCAGGATTGAATGCAGTAATCAGAGCCATCACCCGTGCCGCTATTATCCAGCATAACGCGACTGTTGTGGGTATCGAAGAAGGTTTTGACGGGCTTATCTTTGACCGGCATCAGGAACTCACCGTTCGGAATACCAGAGATATTCTGCCGCTTGGTGGAACAATCATAGGGACCACTAATAAGGGACATCCTTTTGAATATCGTGAACGCGACGAGCATGGAAATATCCAGGTTCACGATTATTCAAAAAAAGCGATAAACAATTTTAAGCGGCTGATGCTCGATTGTCTGTTCGTAGTTGGCGGTGATGGAACGTTGCAAATTGCCAACCGGTTTTATGAAATGGGTTTGCCGGTGATAGGTATTCCCAAGACCATCGACAACGACCTTGTGGGAACGGATTATAGTTTCGGATTCCATACAGCGGTTCAGATAGCTTGCGATGCCCTCGACCGTTTGCAAACAACTGGGCGCAGTCACGACCGCGTGATGATTCTGGAATTGATGGGCCGTGACTCAGGCTGGATTGCTCTGGAGTCGGGAATTTCCGGCGGGGCGCATGTCATACTCATTCCGGAAATCCCCTATCAACTAGATAAAGTGATTGAGAAAATTCGGTTGAGAGAAGCGGGAGGGAGCCCATACACCATTATCGTGGTGGCCGAAGCGGCCTGCGAAGCGGGAGGAAAAGAAGTTACCAGCGAAAACGCCGCCGAAAGATTGCAGGGAGTGAAACAATACGGGGGTGTGGGTAATTATTTAACAGAAAAAATTAAAAATGAGATTCATCAGGAAGTGCGTTGCACCGTACTGGGGCATACTCAAAGAGGGGGTACGCCGGTCTCATTTGACCGAATACTGGGAACACGGTTTGGGGCATTTGCCGTTAAAGCCGCTGCCGAAGGACAATTTGGCAACATGGTGGCCCTGAAGACACCAAACATCGTGCTGACTCCCCTTAGCACACTGGCAGGTCTGGTGCGAAAAATCCCTTCAGCAGACCAGCTCATAGAAAGCGCCGAAGCAGTGGGGATCAGCCTCGGTCGTTGAGCGAAAAACAAATAAATCCTTTAAAATCAGTATGATTTTTGGGTGAAAGCGAGGGTTTTGCGCGATTTGGGGTGATCTGCCAGATCCTTATAATCTGAACTTGTCACCTTAAAAACAATGTGTTACTCTGTGCCACATTCCGAATCTCTTCGGGAATATTTTTTCCGAAAAACAGTAGTTTAATCACGCACGTAGCCAGATCGAACCTGTGGTGGCCGCGAGGTTTCAGGTTTGAGTTGAGGGTTGCGGTGGACTAACCAATTTTAGCTAATTTAAGGAGTTGTAATGCCAGAAATCACAATGAAGCAGTTGTTGGAGGCAGGGGTTCATTTTGGTCATCAGACCACACGCTGGAACCCCAAGATGAAGAAATACATTTATGGAGCGCGAAACGGAATTTATATTGTTGATCTTCAGAAAACACTGAAGATGTTTCGCGAGGCTGAGAAGTTTGTCAGAGAAGCGGCTCAAGCGGGAAAGAAAATTCTTTTTGTTGCCACAAAGAAGCAGGCTCAGGAACTTATCGCCGCAGAAGCTGAACGTTGCAACATGTACTATGTGAATCAACGTTGGTTGGGCGGGACGATGACCAACTTCACCACCATTCGCAAGAGCATTGATCGTTTGCTGAATTTGGAAAAAATGGAAGAAGAAGGCGAGTTTGAACGTCTTCACAAAAAAGAGGCTCTCAAAAAACACAAAGAGATAGAAAAACTCAACAAGTTTCTTCGCGGAATAAAAAATATGCGCGAACTTCCTCATGCTATTTTCATTATTGATACGCAAAAGGAAAGGATCGCTTTAGCGGAAGCAAGAAACCTGGGTATTAAAATAATTGCTCTTGTTGATACCAACTGTGATCCCGATGGAATCAATTTTCCGTTTCCTGGAAATGATGACGCGATCAGGTCCATCAAGCTTTTTACCTCGCGGCTTGCGGATGTGGCGTTAGAGGGTCAGGAAGTTTTCCAGGCCAAACGTAAAGACGCAAATGGCGCTGGAGATGAAAAACCAGAACCCTCCGCAAAAGCTTCTGATAAAAATAAACAAAGTGAAAGCGGAGACGCTAAGCCGGATAAGGGTTCTGAAAGCGCGGAAGAAAAGGTTCCTGCCTGATTTCACCTGCTCTCAAGGTTGACCCGCCCCGGCGCGGATGCCTCTTTGTCTAATATAGAGTTAAAAATTAGCGGGAAAGGATATTTTTCTTTCCCGCTGTTGTCAAATATTCCCTGGTGTCATTCGCTTTGGTGAGGGTGTTTGGTCCCTGACCGGAAAAGGCCCCGGAAGAAAACGTATAAACCCTGTTATAAAAGGATTGGAAGAATGGAAATCACCGCACAGATGGTCAAAGGTTTGCGCCAGCAATCAGGCGCGGGCATTATGGAATGTAAAAATGCGCTCAAGGAAACAGATGGCGACATCGAAGAAGCCGTCACTTTTCTCCGCAAAAAAGGTCTTGCCAAAGCAGAGAAAAAAGCAGACCGGGAAACGGGAGATGGCATGGTCTGCACCTATATACACCCTGGAAGCAAGATTGGCGTTTTGGCGCAGGTACTCTGCGAAACAGATTTTGTGGCCAGCACTCCAGAATTTCAACAACTGGGCAAAGATATTTGCATGCATATAGCCGCGGCAAAACCCCGGTTTGTTTCCCGCGATGAAGTGACAGAAGATGTGCTGGAAAAGGAGAAAGAAATTTACGCGGCCCAGGCCAGAGATTCGGGAAAGCCAGAAAAAATAATCGATAAAATAGTCACAGGAAAGATGGACAAGTTTTATGAAGAGAACTGTCTTTTGGAACAGAAGTTTATTAAAGATGGAGACAGTACGGTTCAGGAACTGATAAAAGAGAAGATAGCCGTTCTGGGTGAGAATATACTGATAGGTAGTTTTTCCAGATTTGAAATTGGCAGTTAATATGAGTGAGTCTATTTACAAACGGGTTCTTCTAAAACTGGGCGGAGAAAGTCTGGCCGCAGAGGAAGGCGGGTTTGGTATAGATGTAGGCGCTATACAAAGCCTGGCTCAGGAAGTTCTCGCAGGAAAAGACCTGGGTGTTCAGATGGGCATTGTCATTGGTGGCGGTAACATCTTTCGTGGCGTCACTGCCAGCAAGCTGGGGATGGAGCGAGTTACCGGCGACTACATGGGCATGCTTTCAACGATCATCAACGCGTTGGCCTTGCAACATGCGCTGGAAGATGTCGGTATCCAGACGCGCGTCCAAACCGCTATCGAGATACCGCAGGTAGCAGAGACCTATATCAGGCGCAGAGCAATCCGCCATCTGGAAAAGGGTCGAGTGGTGATCTTTGCCGCTGGAACGGGCAATCCCTACTTTACCACTGACACCGCGGCATCACTCAGAGCGATGGAAATAGAGGCCGATGTTATTTTCAAGGCGACCAAGGTCGATGGCGTTTATTCTGCCGATCCTTTGGTGGATGAAAATGCTGTCAAGTTCAACCAGTTGAGTTACCTGGAAGTTTTGAAACAAGGACTCAAAGTAATGGACTCTACATCGGTATCATTGTGTATGGATAATAAACTGCCAATGATTATTTTCAACGTGCGCGAGAAAAATAGTATTAAAAGAGTTTTGCTGGGTGAAAAAATAGGAACTTTGGTAGGGGTGGAATCATGATCGAAGATTTATGCAAGGATTGCCAAAGAAAGATGAAAAATTCGCTGGACCATTTGCGTCAGAACTTGAGCAAGTTGAGAACGGGAAGTGCCAATGCCGCTATTCTGGAAGGAATCAAGGTAGACTTTTATGGTACCCCGACACCACTGAATCAAACGGCGACTCTGGGAGTTCCAGACAGCCAGACTATCACCGTGCAACCCTGGGATATTTCAGTCCTCAAGGATATTGAGAAGGCTATTTTGGCATCCGACCTGGGCATAACACCGAACAATGACGGTAAGGTCATCCGACTCAGTATTCCTCCCCTTACGGGAGAAAGACGTCAGGAGCTGGTCAAGGTGGTTAAGAAGTATACGGAGGAGGGCAAAATTGCCATTCGCAACGTCCGGCGCGATTTTAATGAGAAACTCAAAGCTACAGAAAAGAAGCACGAAATTTCTGAAGACGAAAGCAAGAAAGGCCTGGAGAAGTTGCAGAAGATTACTGATGAATGTATCAAAGAGGCCGAAGAGATGTCTGCGGTCAAAGAAAAAGATATCCTCAATGTTTGAAGATTGTTCTATAATGGTTCCAAATCCTGTGCCGTTGGCTGAAGGGGAATAAACGGTCTGGGTTGTTATTATGAAACGCTTCAAAGCCTGATTGGAAAATCTGGTCTGGTTTATAGATTCTCATACCCGTATTTATTCCGATGGATCTTTCCTCAATAGATTCACCATTACTTGAAAAAATAGACCTCACCCGAATGCCGAGGCATATTGCCGTCATCATGGACGGTAATGGACGCTGGGCGAAGAAGAATTTTCTTCCCAGAGTGCAAGGCCATTGGGAAGGAGTTAAAACCGTTGATCGTATCGTGACCCTGTGTCGCAAGCTCGATATTGAAGCGCTCACCTTGTACTCCTTTTCCGACGAGAACTGGAATCGTCCGCCAGCGGAAATCAATACCCTGATGAAGATCCTGGATAAGTATCTGCACAAGGAAATGGACCGAATGAAAAATGAAAACATTCGTTTTAATACCATCGGTCATATTGAAGAACTGCCGACAAATATTCAAGAACTCATAAAGCGCACAAAAGATTATACGAAGGAATGTGATGGTATGACACTCAGCCTTGCGTTGAGTTATGGAGGACGTCAGGAAATTTTAGACGCAGTTAAGCAGGTCGCGGAAAAAATCCATTCAGGGGAACTGCGGGTTGAAGATATAGACTATCCTGTTTTTGAAGATTTTCTGCACACCAACTCACTTCCCGGCCTGGACCTGTTGATCAGGACCAGCGGTGAATTGAGAATAAGTAATTTCCTGTTGTATCAGATTGCTTATACAGAACTGCATTACACCAAAGTATTATGGCCGGAATTTAAAGAAGAAGATTTGCTAAGCGCGATCATAGATTTTCAAGGGCGTGAAAGACGCTTTGGTTTGACACAGGAACAGATTATAAAGGCGTGAGAAGATTTGCTAAGCGCGATCATAGATTTTCAGGGGCATGAAAGACGCTTTGGTTTGACTAAGGTTTCTCATGAATTTTTTATTTTTCCGGGGTATCCCCGGTTTAATCCATATTGATTTAGATAGAGGGTAGCCGTTGAAGCGAGTTTTGACAGGTATCATAGCCATTCCCCTTGTTGTAGGAATTGTGTATTACGGCTCTCCCTTGTTGTTTCTGGTTTTTGTGGCGGCGGTTGCCCTTGCGGCAGTTTATGAGTATTTCACCATGATTGACCGGGTCGGGATTAACGGATTCCCTATTCCGGCCATGCTCCTCAGTTTTCTTTTGCTCCTCAGTTTTTATTTTGACGGACGCTTCATGGCGGAATGGGGACTGCTTGCAGGTCTGACTCTGTTTGGAGCGTGGTTTCTTCAGGAAGATAATATCAAGGTCGCTATCGACCAGATAGCGTACACCCTGTTTGGAATTCTTTATATCGCGGGCTTTGGCGGATACTATTTAATGATCCGCAAGTTAGAAAACGGCCACGCTTTGATCTTTTTTCTGTTTCTCATTATATGGCTGAGTGATATTGCCGCGTACTACTGGGGGAAGAATTTTGGCAAGAAATCCCTCGCGCCTGTGGTGAGTCCTAAAAAGACAGTGGAAGGTTCCATCGCCGGGGTGGGTGGAAGTCTGCTGGCTGGAACGATTGCCGGGCTATGGTTTCTTGATCACATATCGATGGTCCATTGTTTACTTGTGGCTCTCATTTGCGGTATCATCGGTCAAGTCGGCGACCTAGCAGAGTCGTTGTTGAAACGTCACGTAGACGTTAAAGATTCCAGCGATTTCCTCCCCGGTCACGGAGGGGTTCTGGACCGTATCGATGGGCTGTTATTTGCCGGGCCAGCGTTTTATTGTTATTTCAAGCTAGTGCTTTAATCCGATTACTTTTCCGATGAGAACCTCAGTGAATCAGAATTGGGAAAGCGATTCATAAATTTGGTACCCGCTTATGAAAATGATTTCCCTTCTGGGATCCACCGGGTCCATTGGTGTCAATACCCTAGATATTGTCCGGCGCAACCCCGACCGATTCGCGGTCGCCACGATGGCCACCGGAAGCGATGTCGAACTCTTTGCCCAACAGGTTAAAGAGTTCAAACCCGCCCTCATTTCAGTATTCAATCCGTCCAAACTTGCAGAACTTAAAGAATTACTCAAAGGCGAAGATGTAGAAATTCTTTCCGGCGAGGCAGGTACCGTTAAAGTCGCTTCGCATCCTGATGTATCGCTGGTCGTTTCCGCCATCGTTGGCAGTGCCGGGCTGGTTCCTTCACTGGCCGCCATTCAATCGGGTAAAGACCTGGCTCTCGCCAATAAGGAGACACTGGTGGTCGCCGGGGAACTCGTACTCCGGGAGGCAAGAGGAAAAGTCAATCTCATTCCCATCGACAGCGAACACAGCGCGATCCTGCAGGCGCTCAACGGCGAAAAACAGGAGCGTATAAAAAAGATCATACTCACAGGGTCAGGCGGACCGTTCCGTACCTTCAGCAGAGAGCAGATGGAAAACGTCACTGTCAAGGAAGCGCTCAACCATCCCAACTGGTCAATGGGTGCGAAAATTACCATCGACTCCGCGACGATGATGAACAAGGGCCTGGAATGGATCGAAGCGAAATGGTTATTCGGACTGGACACTTGTGTCGAGATCATCGTACATCCGCAAAGCATCATCCATTCGATGATCGAGTTTGTCGACACCTCCATCATGGCGCAGTTGGGGATACCCGACATGCGAGTACCCATCGCGTATGCCATGACCTATCCCGACCGTATAAAATGCGACTTCCCATCGCTGGACCTTGCCGCCATGAAACAGTTGACCTTTGAGGAACCCGATTACGAAAAATTTCCCTGCATCAAACTGGCGCAGGAAGCCCTCCAGACGGGCCAGACTATGCCAGCCGTGCTCAACGCCGCTAACGAAGTTGCCGTGCAGGCGTTCCTTGACGAAGCGATTCCGTTCCAAGGCATTGCCGAAGCAATACGCACGACCATGCACAATCATAAATGCCACGCTATCGATTCATTGGAAGACGTGCAGAACGCAGACCGATGGGCGCGCGAAGAAGCAAAAAAACTCATCACCGTAACGCATTAATATAAATTGTAGTTGCCCAATTCATTGGGCGGTTTTTAACTCATCGATTGTCATATGTTCAGAATAGGAAATGGATATGACGTTCATCGTCTGGTCGAAGGACGCAAACTGGTCCTCGGCGGCGTGGACATACCACATTCACTCGGACTCGACGGGCATTCCGATGCCGATGCCTTGTGCCATGCCCTGTGCGACGCACTGTTAGGCGCATGCGGAGCCGGTGACCTCGGAAAATATTTTCCTGATACAGATGATAAGTGGAAAGGTGTTTCCAGTTTAGTGTTATTGGAGAAAGCGGGAGAAGTGGTTGCCGAGCGCGGTTATCAGATCGCCAATACCGACGCCACCATCGTAGCGCAACAACCCAAACTCGCCCCGCATATAGAAGCAATGATCATTAACATTGCTAAAACCCTCAAGATTGATTCCGATCAAGTCAGCATAAAGGCGACCACTACCGAGAAACTCGGATTCGCCGGACGCGAAGAAGGCATCGCCGCCTACGCCGTCACCCTCCTGCAAGCCAAATAGCCGGGCCACGCCCGGTGGAAATAACAACCACAGAAAAATCTCAAATAAATATTTGGAGCCACAGATAAACACGGATCGGCTCCCCCTATTTAAAGAGACCTTTGCATAAGGGGGTCTATTATGTTTTTGTAGTCTGCCCATTTATGGGCGCTTTTAAAACCGCCTGATACCCGTCCAGGCTACTCCATTCCTTTAAGTTTTAATGGTAGTCTGGACGGGGTGTCTGTCTGTGGTTTCAGGCCTTCGAGTATATCTCGCCGCCTTTGTCGCGGAAGGTGGTGGACATTTCTTCCATGCCTTTAGCGTTGGCTTCCTTTTCATCCACTCCCTGTTTTTCTGCGTAGTCGCGGACATCCCGTGTGATTTTCATTGAACAGAATTGCGGACCGCACATGGAACAGAAATGCGCGGTCTTGGCTCCCTCCGCAGGGAGTGTCTGATCATGAAATTTCCGCGCGCGTTCGGGGTCGAGCGACAGGTTGAACTGATCTTCCCAACGGAACTCGAATCGCGCCTTGCTCATTGCATCATCCCTGATTCGCGCGCCGGGATGTCCTTTGGCCAGGTCGGCGGCGTGAGCCGCTATCTTGTAAGTGATGACCCCTTCTTTCACGTCCTCACGGTCGGGAAGTCCGAGGTGTTCCTTGGGCGTTACATAGCAGAGCATGGCGCATCCGTACCAGCCGATCATCGCGGCGCCGATGCCGCTGGTGAAGTGGTCGTATCCGGGCGCGATGTCTGTGGTCAGCGGACCCAGGGTGTAGAATGGGGCTTCGCCGCATTCCTTGAGTTGTTTTTCCATATTTTCTTTGATCATATGCATGGGCACATGACCCGGACCTTCGATCATCGTTTGCACATCGTGTTTCCAGGCGATCTGGGTGAGTTCGCCCAGCGTTTCCAGCTCGGCAAACTGACCTTCGTCATTCGCGTCGGCCTGCGAACCGGGGCGGAGTCCGTCCCCAAGTGAAAAACTGATGTCGTAGGTTTTCATGATGTCGCAGATTTCCTCAAAGTTGGTGTAGAGGAAATTTTCCTTATGATGCGCGAGACACCATTTCGCCAGGATAGCTCCACCTCGGGAGACGATTCCTGTCATGCGTTTTGCGGTCATCGGCACATAACGCAGGAGAACTCCCGCGTGGATGGTGAAGTAGTCCACCCCCTGCTCCGCCTGCTCGATCAGCGTGTCGCGATAAATTTCCCAGGTGAGTTCTTCCGCCTTGCCTTCGACCTTTTCCAGTGCCTGGTAGATAGGGACGGTGCCGATAGGCACCGGCGAGTTGCGAATGATCCATTCGCGGGTCTCATGAATATTCTTGCCCGTGGAAAGATCCATGACCGTGTCCGATCCCCAGCGGATGGCCCATACCATCTTTTCAACTTCCTCTTCGATGGAAGAAGAGATCGCCGAGTTACCGATGTTGGCGTTGATCTTGACCAGAAAGTTTCGACCGATGATGATCGGTTCAATTTCCGGATGGTTAATGTTGGCCGGGATGATGGCGCGTCCCAATGCGATTTCGTTACGAACAAATTCCGGTGTGATTTCATCGGGAATGCTGGCGCCGAAAGAATTTCCCGCAAGTCGTTTCTCGCGTTCCATATCCAGATCAAGGTCGGCGCGTTTCTGGTTTTCGCGGATGGCGATGTACTCCATCTCCGGTGTGATGATGCCCTGCCTTGCGTAATGCAGTTGCGAAACATTTTTTCCAGACTTGGCGCGGAGAATTTTTCGGTCTGCCAACGGGAACCGTTCTCTTTCCGGCAGGTGCTCTTCCGATTTATAACCGTTGTCTCCCGGTTGAACCATACGGCCTTCATATTCTTCCACATCGCCACGGCTTTGAATCCACTCAGCGCGTAATGGTTCCATGCCTTTGCGAATATCGATTTCCTTGTTGGGGTCGGTGTAAGGTCCGGATGTGTCGTACACGATAACGGATTCAGGGAGTGCGGGCGAGCCGTTCCCGTTGGGTGATGCGGTCAAAGTTATTTCGCGGAATGGTACGCGAATCTGCGGGTGGATCGATCCGGCGACATAAACTTTTTTCGAGTTGGGTGAAACGGGTTTGTTGGATATATCTATAGGTTTCCTTGAATCGGAAATTTTAGATGTCATAACAAATTTCTCCTGCGAAATATTTCCAAAAAAGATTGGGTTGTTTCGTGAATATTTGAACTGTTCCAGATTCCTGTTATCAAGGCCACGCCAAAAGCGCCGCTATCTAAAACGGAATCTGTGTTATCAAGTTTAATACCGCCCAAAGCCAGAACGGGTAGCCTGACGGACGCGATCGCTTTTTCAAGTGCGTCAAGACCCTGCGGCGAACCATATGCTTTTTTGGACGGCGTATCAAAAATCGGACTGAAAGTTATGAAATCTGCTCTATCCGTTTCAGCCTGTTGAGCTTTCTCAAGGGAATGCGTAGAAACCCCAATGAGAAGCTCTGGAAAATTTCCACGCAATTCCTTTGCAGAGGGACAGGCTTCTGTAAGATGCACACCATCGGCACCGACCTTCTCTGCGATATCTGCCCGTGAGTTGATAAAGAGCCGGGCTTTATAATCTGATGTGAGGGAACGCAAGTACCGACCCAGTTCGATGAGTTCAGAATCGGATAAATCCTTTTCCCTCAGTTGAAGGGCTTTAACACCCCCCGTCAACGCCTGTTCCACCGCGTTGAAGAATTCTTTTTGTCCCGCGAACAAAGACCGGTCTGTGATCAGGTATAACCGGAGGTCGTTCAAATCCATTGGCATGTTTCGTAACGAGCAGATTGCTGAAAATATATTAAATGAATATAAAGTGTTGCCCTGAGCTTGTCGAAGGGTACATGCCTCGAAACCCCACAGTATTGTTGAAAGGAGTCTTTGACGAGGCTCAGCAAGACAATCAAGGAAAAATTTCCAGCGTTGACTTTTCAGCAACCCGCTACAGATCAATCAGACCATCGAGCGGACTGCTGGCGGTGGCGTAAAGTTTTTTCGGAATTCGCCCCGCTTCAAAAGCCTGACGTCCGCATTCCACCGCGGCTTTCATAGCGCAAGCCATTTTAATAGGATCTTTTGCTCCCGCTATGGCAGTGTTCATGAGAAGTCCGGCGACTCCAAGCTCCATGGCTCGGCACGCGTCCGACGCCGTTCCCACACCCGCATCGATGATGACCGGCACCTTCACGGCTTCAAGGATCAGTTTTATATTGAAAGGATTACGCACTCCGAGCCCTGACCCAATAGGTGCCGCCAGTGGCATAACGGCAGAGCAACCTACATCCTCCAGTTTTTTACAAAGCACCACATCATCGGTGCAGTAAGGGAGGACCTGGAATCCATCATCTATCAGAATTTTGGAGGCTTCCAGCGTTGCTTCATTGTCCGGGAACAATGTTTTTTCATCACCGATGACTTCGACCTTGACCATGTTGCCAAGACCCGCTTCGCGAGCCAGTTGGCAGGTCATAACCGTTTCTTTAACGGAATAGCAACCCGCCGTGTTGGGCAGGAAGCAGTATTTTTTGGGATCGAGAAAGTTGAGGATCGAGTCTTTGGTTTTGTCCAGCTCGATACGGCGTACCGCGAGAGTGACCATTTCCGCTCCTGAAGCGGCGATGGCATCACGGGTTTCTTCGAAGGACGCGTACTTACCTGTGCCAACGATCAAACGTGATTTGAATGTTCGGTCCCCTATACTAAATTGAGTTGGTTCCATAGCCAGATTTTTCAGAAAAAAGTTTAGGAATATTTTACAACAGCATTGTATCTATATAGTCACAGCCCACCCCCGACTGCGTGGACTATTTCCACCTGGTCCCCTTCGCGGATTCCAGTTTGGTCGAGTTTCGCGCGTGGAACAACTTGCCGGTTTAATGCCACCGCACAATGAGGTGAGGCTATTTCCAACTCACGCAAAAGTTCCGCCAGGTTGGAACTGGAACAGATTTCTTTTTCCTGACCGTTGATAGTGAGTAGCAAAAAAATCTCCTGTCATGTCAAGCTGGGTACCAGCGCAAAGTTCTCAAAGCGATGAGGAAAAAGCTGGCATAAAAAAAGCCACGACCGGGTAAGGGATCGTAGCTGGGTCAGCAAGCTCCGTCCACTTCCCTTCGCTGGTATTAACCAGATCAGGTTCAAAGGGTTGTCCTTTAAGACTCTCAGAAAATCACCCCTAGCGAACTACTTTCAGTTTAAGGGTAAGATTAACTGAAACAACAAATAAGTCAAGAGATATTGACCTCTTCATAAAATTGAGTATAGTCAGAGTATGAAAAATTCTCAATTTGGTTTTAAAACACTTATCATATTGATATTGTTGGTTTCAGCTTGCGCGAAGGCACCAAGTCAGTTTTATGAATCGGCCCCCGGACGCATTTCTATGGCCGACCGGAAGTTGTTTTCCAAGGCAATGACGCATCAGAAGAAGGGACAAATCGACTCCGCCATTGGTTTGTGGGAAAAATTTCTGAAAAAGCACCCCGATTCTTTTGAGGCCAGGAACAATCTGGGTTTGCTTCATTATGCAAACGATGAGATCACCCCGGCTATTTCTCAATTTGAACAGGGGCTTAAACTGGAAATGGGTTCGCCCAAGATCAAGGACAACCTTTTACGTGCGTTAAAAGTGCGGGTGGCGATCCTTGAGGAAAACAAGGAATATGACAGTGCGATAACAGACCTGAAAAAAATCGGGCAGTTGTCCTCCCTCGGTGAACAGGAGAAGATAGAAAGACAGGTAGAGGGTTTTGAAGATAAAATATTTGAGCAGGTCAAGAAATCGGGTCTGCTGGAAGAATACCAGGGTTTTCTTGCAAAGTACCCCAACAGTCCCAGGAACTCCGATGAAGCCAGACTTCGCATCGAAGAGCTACAGCAAATTGGAGAAATGAAGGAGACAGATCCATTCTCAGTGATTCCAGAGTCTGATCTAGAAACCGAGCCTCCGGTAATGAGCGAATCAATGGTTGAAGAAGTGGTTGAAGAATCATTCGCGCCGGAGGAGATACCGTCTGCCGATTCGTCTTTCCCCGAAGAAAGTATTGAGATTGTTGAGGAATCAGTTGTGTCCGATAACAAGCCCGCACCACCCGCCGAGGTGGTACCAATGGCAGAACCTGTGGTTGTTGAGAAACCGATACCCATGGTAGACCCTGCACCCATTGTTTCGCCAGAACCCGC
>CAJWQP010000032.1 GCA_913045445.1 uncultured Nitrospina sp.
GTTCCTAAAACACTACTAAAAGTTATTTTTCCAAAATCCGAAGTGCTATTGATTATGACATTGTAGTTTGTTGGTAGTGTTCCTTTATAAGTTAAGTCTCCTTGAGAGTTATTTAATGTTGTGATGGTACTAGTGCTGTCGTTCCAAATACCAATGCCATTGCCTGATGCGGAAATCGTGCCAGTGTTTGTAAGCGTGGTAATGGTATCTGCATTGTAAAGTCCGTAATCATCATCAGCAGAAATAGTTCCCGAATTAATTAAAGTGGTAATGGTACTGCCGTTATGTATACCGTAGTCATCTCCGGCTGTAATGGTGCCGGAATTATTCAAAGTGGTAATTACGGAACTTGTATTATTCCTTATTCCATAATCTAGACCTGCTGAAATAGTACCCGTATTCGTTAGGGTGGTGATGGTAGCACTATCCCTATTATATATTCCATTATAAGCGTTGGTAGCTTTAATCGTGCCCGAATTAGTTAGAGTGGTGATGGTGCCTCCGCTATGCCATAAACCGTGATTTGTAGCTGCAGAAATGGTACCGGAATTAGTCAAGGTGCCTATTGTGGCATCAATGCCACCAGTCTTTTTTGAAACAAATCCGTATGATCCGTCGGCTGAAATGGTTCCCGAATTGGTTAACTCATTTATTGTGCCATAATTATATAAACCTTTATCTTCTGCTGAGATAGTACCCGCATTAGTCAAAGTGGTAATGACTCCCCCCCATCTATTTAATAAACCAAAATCATTCGCCGATGAAATCTCACCACCTGACTCATTAGTTAAAGTGCCAATAGTTCCACTAATAGAGTTAAACAAACCCCAATTGTCACCAGCAGAAATGGTTCCCGAATTAGTGAGCGTTGTAATGGTGCTGGCCGCATGATTTTTTATGCCGTAATCGTCGGCTGCTGTAATCGTACCGGAGTTAGTTAGAGTAGTGATGGAGGAAGCGTTGTTGAACAAACCAAAATCATCACCTGCAGAAATAGTACCGCTGTTGTTTAAAGAGGTAGCTGTACCTGAATTAGTTACAGCCTTATCCGCTGGATCATCAATAGTGACACCTGAGTTAATCGTTACATCAGCGTTATTACCTTGAATATCTAAATTCGTACAGTCTGCTGTAATGGTTTCAGTAGTGCCATCGACATCTGTACAGTCTGCGGCTGATGCCGAACTGGAAAAAGATGGAATCCCTCCCAGCATAAAAAAGATCAGGTAGTTAAATAAATTTGAATGTTTAAATCTGTTTACAATCACAGCAATAAAGTTTGGTTAAAAATGTTTTCAAAGTTCAGCTTGGGTAAGTTTTATCTGGGAGCTATAAAGGTTTATCTATCACTCTCATCACAGTGCTCACCCCAACCCTCAGTTCGGTTGCAATTCTTCTTATGCCTTTACCGGTTGATCTGAGTTCTCTGATTTTGCTTTCGACTACATAAGGCACTCTGGGTCTACCCAGCCGCTGGCCACGGTTTTTTGCCTCTTTCAAACCTGCTTTGACTCTTTCCTGAATCATGCTCCTTTCAAATCCAGCGAAAACATCAAGCATTTGAAACAGCATTTTTCCTGCGGGTGTGGTGGTATCCACACCCTGCTTGTTGATGAACAAGTCAATATTTTTGGAATGGAGTTGATCGAGGAAACTTATGAGTTGTCGAAGTGATCGACCTAAACGGTCCACGTTCCAGACCATAATCAGATCAAAATCCCCCCGTTTTACGCCATTGAACATTTCATCGAAGCTAGGTCCTTGACCTCTACCTTTGGAGGGGTTGATATTCTGGTCCACGAATTCCCGGGCTATCTGCCAGCCTTTTTGGTCCGCGATTTTTCTAAGTTCATGTAGCTGGTTTTCTGTGGTCTGGCCATCTGCGCCCAATTTCGCGTACAAAGCGACCCTTTCTCTTTTCTTGCTAATATTTCCCGCTGCAAACCTAATCTTTTCTTCCATTGTTTTTCCTCCAAAGCGTGCTGACTGAATCAGCGTTGATAAATAGTGTTCTAAAACTAAGTATTATTAGAACATCAAAATCCAATATGTACCATAATTAATTAATATTCGAACACTAATTAAAGCTATTAAAATGGGTTATTTGACTGTTTTAGGATTAAAACTGGAGGGCTGTTCTAATAATATATAATTTTAGAACATCTCGGGCGAAAAGTAACTAGGGATAAGTTTTTGGGAGAGATCAAAAAACTCAGGAGCAATATAATTTAAAATACTTCAACTATTGCCTATTTACTGGACCCCTGGTGGGTAAAGAAAAGTACCAAAATACTCGTCAGGTTCCGCAGAAGGTTTGGTAGGGGATGTTGGTTGCCGGAGCGGGTTCGGCATAGGCTTCGTTTCCCTCAACTTCTTCGAAGGGACGGGTCAGAATGATCAGCAGTTTTGAGAAGGCCGTCATATCTGCTTGGTCGGTTGCGGCTGCAAGGGCTTCCTCAACTTTATGGTTCCGTGGGATATAGATTGGGTCGACCCTGTCCATTGCTTGGGCCGTTTCCTCTGTTGCAACCCCCTCCTGCTCCAGGCGTTTTCGCCAACGCTGTTCCCAACCCACAAACCACTAAAAGTTCTGGACCGATTAACAAAATTCTGGATTTAATATTTGCATTATTTCAGGAATCAATCTGAATGGGCGAAGTGATTTTTCTTAGAATGACTTCCAGTCGCTGGCTGTCGTAAAGGAGCAAGGCCAAATCGGTCAACCCGTCATCATTAAAATCTTCTCCAATCATGGCTCGCGGGCTGGCACCCACAGGATAATTGAAGTGAGGGAAAATAAATGTTCCGTCCCCTCGCCCTTGCAGGATTGAAATCGAAGCATCCCTGCGGTTGGCTATTGCCAGATCGGGGATACGGTCGCCGGTGAAATCACCGGGAACAATGTATTGAGGCCCCTTCTCAGCGGCGGCATCCTCAGCTGAAGTAAACTCACCTCGACCGTTGTTGAGAAACAGTTTGATCACGTCGTTCATGGTACTGGATGTGAGCAAATCCTTTTTTCCATCATTATTGATATCATACTGAGTGATGAAGGATGACTGTTTTCCTCCTTTAACCGTGACCGGATTTTTTAAGGTTCCGTCTCCGTTGCCATAAAATATACGAATAAAATTGACTCGCACAGCGTTGAACGCGACTGCCAGGTCTATATTTTTATCGTAGTTGAAATCACCGACGGTCATATAAGCAGGTGTACCAGAGGCTTTGTAGATTTCGCCCGGCTTGAAGGTGCCATCACCCACACCCAGCAAGATGACCAGCTTATCGAATCGAAGTGTGACCGCCAGATCAAGTTTTTCATCATTGTTGAAATCGCCAGCGGCAACGGCAATGGGAAGGCGCCCTACTTTGACGTTGGATTTTAGCTTAAAGACACCGTCCTTTTGTCCGAGCACGATAGATATTTCACCGTCACCGTAATTGCTGATAGCGATGTCTGGAATTTCATCGCCATCAAAATCACCCACTTCCAGCGCAACCGGTTCGCGACCGGTGTTCATGGTAAAAGGTTGTTTAAAGGTACCGTCACCTGTCGCTTCGAAATAACTCAAGGTATCACTGCCGGAGTTGCATACGAGAATATCGGGAAAACCGTCGAGATTCATATCTCTGGCCTTCAATTCGGCGGGTTTTTTCCCGACGGCATAGTTTGTCGGCAGGGAAAATAAATCGGGGGCAGGTTCGTTCTGGTCACACGCGACCAGCAAAAGAGCCATTATGAATCCCAAAAATATCTTGAGCGAAGAGGCTATTTTGAATTCAGATGAAAGCGTGCGAACAATAGCTGATGAAGGCATGGAACGGTTATACCGTATGCCTGTCATTATGTAAAGTGAAGCTATCTGATTTATGGAGCTTGACACTTGTAAGGCGGATGGTAAAATTTTTCAAATACTTGCAGGTGACTAACCCCCCTGGCGAATGACCTTCAAAAAACAAATACTCAGACTACTTCTTCTCTTTCTCCTACTTGCAATCTTTTCAGGGTGCCAGGTTTTTCGCAATCTGGGTATTTTCCCACCTGATCAACAGGGGGTATATCATACGGTTCAAGAGGGGCATACGCTTTACTCTATTGCCCGGGTTTACGAGATCGACATCAACCGACTGAAGAGCATAAACGGCATTCATGACCTATCAAAACTTCGAGTGGGGACACGGTTGTGGATTCCGGGCGCAAGGCGGGTTCTGGAGGTAGCCTCCAAAAAAAACAAGCAGGTTGCGGGAAAAAAGAAAAGAAGAATTAAAAAAGGTGCACCGGGCAAGACCGTCAAGGCGGTGCAAGGCTTTTTAATCTGGCCGGTTAAAGGACAGCTTACATCAGGATTCGGCAATCGAAATGGACGCCATCACGACGGGATAGATGTGGGTGCCCGCAAAGGAACCCCGGTTGTTGCCGCTGCCGCCGGCAAGGTCATGTTCAGTGGATGGGGGCCGACCGGATACGGACTCATGGTCATCATCAAACATAAGAACAATTTGACGACGGTTTACGCGCATCATTCACACATTCATGTACAAAAGAACCAGAAGGTCAAGCAGGGGCAGAGAATAGCGTCCGTTGGCAGTACAGGCCGTTCGACAGGACCGCACCTCCACTTTGAAGTGAGGAATGACACTCATCCGCAGAACCCATTAAACTATCTGCCAAAGCGATGAGCAAAAAAGGCGGAAGGTTGAATATATTTATAAATTTAGTAATCCGACCATGGGCCGATAAACTATTTACCAAAACAATAAAATGAAAGGCGCAAACATGGAAGCATTGAAATCGATTATTCGCGATGTCCCCGATTTCCCAAAGGAAGGCATCATCTTCAAAGATATTACCCCGATGTTGTCCGATCCGCGTTCGTTCCAGACCGTGATCGATACCCTGAAGGAAAGATACCAAGATAAAAAAATCGACCGGGTGGTGGGGGTTGAGGCGCGTGGATTTATTTTTGCTTCCGCATTAGCTTATGCGTTAGGCGCAGGAACGGTCCTGGTGCGCAAACCGGGCAAGCTTCCGTATAAGACCTATGAGAAAACATATAGTCTGGAGTATGGCGAAGACACCGTAGAAATTCATCAGGATGCGTTTGAAAACGGACAACGCGTTGTCATCATAGACGATGTGCTGGCGACAGGTGGAACCTTGGCCGCTTGTGCCGATCTGGTGCAGAACAACTTTCATGTTGACCTGGTAGAGGTTGCTTTTCTCATCGAACTCGATTTTTTAAAAGGACGCGAGAAACTGGGGGACCTGCCCATCCATTCAATGATGCATTTCTAAAACCTTTCACCTATGAACTATGAGCTAAGAACTGGAGTTTTCAACTTTCCTGATATAAATTTCCTTCGATAAGGCATCGACCAGTTGCCGGGTATCTTCCAGGTAGTCAGGGGAGATGATGAGTTCGATGATGCTTCGTGCGGGATCAACCGTGCGCACGACAGCGAGATTGTCGTATCCTTCAAAAACGCTCACGATGTAAGCGATTTCTTTTTTGTCGACTTCCAGCAACCACTGGATGGAATCTGTGTGAACCATGGTCAGACTTTCGTGGGCCGTTTAAGCATTAACATGACAATGGACACGGCGGCCGGGGTGACGCCAGAAATGCGCGAAGCCTGACCCAGTGTCGTTGGGCGAATTTCTTCAAGTTTCTGCACCACTTCACAGGATAGACCGGATATCCCTTCGTATTCAAAGTCGGCGGGAATTTTGATATTTTCCAATTTGCTTTGTTTGGCGACAACCTGACTTTGTCGCTGGATGAACCCTTCATACTTGATCTGAATTTCCACCTGCTCGCCAACGAGTTGCGATACGTCAGCTCCATTGAACGTTTCTATGAGTAGATCGTAGGTGACTTCCGGACGCTTTAGCAACCCAGCCAGTGTTGTCGGACCTTTCAAGCCCACTCCCAGTTTGGAAACGAGTTCTTTTCCTTCCTGATTGGGCACGACTCTGGTTGTGTTGAGCCGCTTGATTTCTTTTTCCACCGCGCCCTGTTTGGCCAGACAGAGTTCATGAATTTCGTCGGCGACCAGACCGAGTTCATGTCCTTTTCCCATGAGCCGCGTGTCGGCGTTATCCTGCCGGAGTAACAGGCGGTTTTCAGCACGCGATGTGAACATGCGATAGGGTTCCTGCGTTCCCTTGGTCACCAGATCATCGATCATCACACCGATGTAACTTTCCATGCGGCTCAACGTAAACGGTTCGCGGTCGAGTGAACGCAATGCCGCGTTGATTCCCGCTACCAGTCCCTGCCCTGCCGCTTCTTCATAGCCGGAAGTTCCATTGATCTGCCCGGCGTGGAAGAGTCCATTGACCCGCTTCGTTTCCAGCGTCGGTAACAGCTGGGTCGGTGGCACAAAATCATATTCCACCGCGTAGCCCGGAGCGACAATCTCGGCGTTTTCCAAACCGGGAATAGTCCGCACCAGTTGCCATTGCACCTCTTCGGCCAGGCTGGTGGAAATACCGTTGGGATAAACCCAGTCCGTATCGAGACCTTCCGGTTCCAGAAAAATATGATGCGACACCCGGTCGGGAAATTTGATTACCTTGTCTTCGATAGACGGACAGTAGCGTGGCCCCACCCCTTCGATGATTCCGCTGTACAACGGTGACAGGTGCATATTGTTACGGATGACCTCGGCCGTGCGTTCGTTCGTATAGGTGATGTGACAGGGCACCCGCGGTCGATCCAGTTTACCGGTAGAAAATGAAAACGCTTGCGGGTTGCTATCGCCATCCTGCACTTCGCATTGAGAGAAATCGATAGAGCCACGAAGGAGACGTGGCGGAGTTCCCGTTTTTAATCGGCCCAACTCGAATCCCCGATCGAGAAACGACTGCGAAAGTTTTGTCGATGGTTTTTCACCCACGCGACCGGCGGGAGAGCTGTTCATCCCGACATGGATGCGTCCATTCAAAAAAGTTCCCGTGGTGATGACAACAGACCCGGCGAAAAGATCGAGTCCGTTACGAGTGCGCACCCCCTTGGCCGATTCGCTATCAAACAACAATTCATCCGCTTCATCGCAGACCAGATCAAGATTAGACTGCGTTTCCAGCACACGGCGCATTTCATTTTTGTAGAGATGCTTGTCTGCCTGAGCACGAAAACCCTGGACCGCTGGACCTTTGGAAGAGTTGAGAACGCGGAACTGGATTCCTGTTTTGTCGATGCAACGCGCCATCTCGCCACCGAGCGCGTCAATTTCACGAACGATGTGCCCCTTGCCGATGCCGCCGATCGCCGGATTGCAAGGCATCAACGCGATCTTTTCCAGATCGAGCGTGATGAGCGCGGTAGACACACCCATTCGTGCAGAAGCCAGCGCCGCTTCGCATCCCGCGTGTCCACCACCGATAATGATTACGCCATAAGATTTCATAAAACTACTTTGACAAGAAGATAATGGTCCTCTCCCTTTTTGCTCTCTCTCCCCATCGAGGGAGAGGGTTGGGGTGAGGGGGGAATTAAAGCAATCCTTCATTCTACACCAAAGGATAACGCACACAAAACGCAAAGCCAATATCCGCATAAAGAAAATTAGAGATAGAATGCAGTGGGAGGAGGGAGTCAAAGTGTTCCTTCGCCCCTTCTTCGGCCTTCGGTCTCCAGTTTCCGGTCTCCCGCCACTACCTTTCGCCTCATGAGGGGGTCTTAGACGAGGTACCAGTCCCAGTAAAACGGCCTCCGGCCATTAACAGGGACTAGGCCTTCCCTTCACCGGGGAATTGTGGTAGAGTCCCAAGATTCTAAAAACTATGAGTTCCTACCTGTCTCAAATCATTTGTTTCTATCCCTTTGAACGACTATTTAAGGCATGAATAATAAGATGAACCCGGAACAGCGTATTGTTATTACCGGTGTTGGGCTGACTTCCCCAAACGGCAACAACCTCAAAGAGTTTCGTGAGAGTCTGCTGACGGGTAAGTCGGGAGTGCAAAAGTTTGAGACTCGCTTTATGGGCGAGGTGCTGGCGGGTGTCTGTGATTTCGATGCCTCGAAGTATCAGAAAAAAAAAGAATTGCGCCGGGGTACCCGGGTCGGGTCGGTTGCGATCTACTGTTGTCGCGAAGCTTTTGCCGATGCAGGGATCGATCTGGAAGCTATTGACCGCTCGCGTGTCGGTGTTTACCTGGGCGTGACCGAGCATGGTAATGTCGAGACGGAAAACGAAGTTCATAATATCAGCAAGTACGATTACGACACCAAGTACTGGTCGCACCACCACAACCCGCGGACGGTAGCGAATAATCCGGCAGGTGAAGTCACGCTCAACATGAAGATCACCGGTCCGCATTACACCATCGGCGCGGCTTGCGCGGCGGGTAATATGGGGGTTATCCAGGGCGTGCAGATGTTGCGTCTGGGCGAGGCGGATCTGGCACTGGCGGGTGGAGTGTCAGAGAGCATACGCACCTTTGGTATCTTCGCCAGTTTCAAAAGCGAGGGTGCGCTGGCTGAGCACGAAGACCCGACCAAAGCGAGTCGTCCATTTGACAAACAGCGCAATGGTATCGTCTGTTCAGAAGGAGGCTGTGTCTACACTCTGGAACGACTTGATGACGCTGAGAAACGCGGGGCGAAAATTTATGGTGAAATCGTTGGTTACGCGATCAATTCAGATGCCTTTGATTTCATCCTTCCGGAACCGGGGAGGCAGGCCGAGTGCATGCGTCTGGCGTTGAATCAGGCCGGACTCAAAGCGGGTGATATCAATATTTTAAATGCGCATGCCACGGCAACGCAGTTGGGCGACATTCAGGAATGCAAAGCCCTGAGGGATGTTTTTGGCGGCGAGAAGGCGGTTTGGATCAACAACACCAAGAGTTTTATCGGACACACCATGGGCGCGGCGGGGACACTGGAGCTTTCCGGTAATTTGCCCGCTTTCGAGGACGGGCTGGTCCATCCGACCCTCAATCTGGATGAACTGGACCCAGAATGCCACCTGGATAACATCGTTTCCGGTGCGCCGAAGCAGTTGGATCGCGTAGACTACATAATGAATAACTCGTTTGGCATGTTCGGGATTAACTCGGTATTAATTGTCAAACGATATGAAAATTAATGTTGATATTTATTGCTGAATTCAATAGAATTCGTGGTTTAGGAGACCTTTGAATGACTAGAGACGAAGTAAGACAGGCAGTTGTGAACATTCTCGCAGATATTGCTCCCGATGAGGACGTGAGTTCCATTAAAGATGATGTGACCTTGCGCGAGCAGATGGATCTGGATTCGATGGATTTTCTCGATATTGTTATGGAACTGCGCAAGCGGTTTAATGTTGAAGTTCCAGAGAGCGACTACCAGCAACTGGTGAGCATGGCCAGTTGCATCCAATACCTCCAGCCTCTATTGAAAGACCGCCAACTAGCCAGCTAGAACTAGCCAGCCAGATCAGGCGAGCCAGACTTCCCCCCTTCTTACTGTACTCAGATCTTTTTCCGCATTTGTTTTAACTATTCATTGATCGGTCATGTTTCTATAGTATGAGTGACCGTTTGATGGGTGGACGAAACCTGTCAATTCTAACAAGCTATTCGTAAAACAAATCGAATGAAATACGACGTTATCATTATAGGGTCCGGATTATCTGGGCTGGCGGCGGGTATAAGGCTGGCCATGTTCAACAAGAAGGTTCTCATCGTGGAGAAACACACGGTGGTGGGCGGACTCAACTCTTTCTACACGCGCAAGCACCGCATGATCGATGTCGGGTTGCACGCGATGACCAACTACGCTCCCAAGGGCGCACGCAACACTCCGCTCGGAAAATTATTAAAACAGCTTCGATTCAGCCATGACGACTTCCGTCTCCACGAGCAGGAAATGTCGGAGATACGGTTTCCGGACAAGTGTTTGCGATTCACCAACGATTTCGAATTATTAAAACAGGAAGTCCGCGAACAGTTTCCCGATGAGATCGACGGATTCATGAGGCTGGTCGCCAGGATGGAATCCTTCGACGAATTGTCGCTGACGACCAGCGAATGGACTTCTGCCCGCGATATTCTGGCGGGTTATATTTCCGATCCGGTTCTCATCGACATGTTGTTTTGTCCGCTCATGTATTACGGCAACGCATCGGAGCGGGATATGGATTTCTATCAGTTCGTGATCATGTTCAAGAGCATTTTCATGGAAGGCTTCGCCAAGCCGGTAGGGGGAATGCACTATATCCTCAACCTCATGGTCGACAGGTATAAAAGTCTTGGCGGTGAATTGCGAATGGGTGCGGAAGTGCAGTCCATCAACTCCGCGAAGGGAGTGTTCGAGTCGCTGACTCTTGCCGATGGCGGGCAACTAAAGGCAGACGCGGTGATTTCCTCCATGGGCCGTATTGAAACTTTTAAACGTTGTGAACCTGCTCTGGCGAAGGAGGTTTCTTCCGAAAGTTCGGCGGGTCAAGTGTCGTTTATGGAATCCCTGTTCGCACTGGACCAGGAGCCAAAGGACCTTGGGTATGACCGGAGCATAGTATTTTTCTGCACCGGGGATCGATTTCGCTATGAGGTGCCGAAAGACCTGATAGACATTTCCAGCGGAGTGTTGTGTTGTCCCA
Organism: uncultured Nitrospina sp.; assembly: GCA_913045445.1. Taxonomy (GTDB): domain Bacteria; phylum Nitrospinota; class Nitrospinia; order Nitrospinales; family VA-1; genus Nitromaritima. Next base: position 10,597 of record CAJWQP010000032.1, read on the forward strand.
ATAACTTCAAATATCCGGAACCTCTCACAGAAGGGATGATCCGGCTGACGAACCTGGCAAGTTTCGGGTTATGGGACGCTCTGCCGCGCCGGGATTATATAGATGCGAAAAAAGAATGGCGGACCCGGGCGCTGGAGAACCTGTTCACATTTTTCCCCGATTTTCGCGATTCTGTGGTATTTTTGGACTCGTTTACGCCCAAGACCATCCTCAAGTATACGGGCCATCTCAACGGGGCCGTTTACGGGTCGCCCGTGAAGGCGAAGGATGGCACCACCCCGATCCGTAACTTGTTCATCTGTGGGACAGATCAGGGGTTTTTGGGTATCGTGGGAGCCACCTTGAGCGGTATTTCAATGGCCAACCTGCATATTTTGCAAAAAAAAGTCGCACCAGACGCATAAACCCCGTAAAATTATTACTATGGAACGCAACTGGCTTAAAGGAGCAAAGTCTGCTTACGATGTGGTCGTTATCGGAAGCGGCCTTGCCGGAATGACAGCCGCAAACCTGTTGTCCAAACTGGGGCACTCGGTTCTTCTTGCGGAACACCACTACAACATGGGGGGTCTGGCCACCTGGTTCAAGCGCAAAGGTGGACATATTCTGGATATATCTCTTCATGGTTTTCCTTCTGGAATGATTAAAACCTTCCGCAAATACTGGACCAAGGAAATGGCCGACTCGGTCGTCCGTCTGGAAAGTGTCCGATTCGACAACCCGCAGTTTCAGTTCTCCACCACCTTCGACAAAACAGATTTCACTAATATTCTGCGCGAACGTTTCGGGATCGTCAAAGAAGTCATCGACGAGTTCTTTGACACGGCCCGCAATATGAATTTTTATGATGAATTAAAAATGACCACCGGGGAACTGTTCGAGAAATTTTTTCCCGGCAGGAAAGATGTGTGGCGGTTTCTCATGGAACCGATAACCTACGCCAACGGTTCCACGCTGGACGACCCGGCATTGAGCTATGGCATCGTGTTTTCAAATTTCATGGACAAGGGCGTGTTCACCTATCAGGGCGGAACAGACCAGCTCATCATGAAAATGAAAAAAGAGCTACAGAAAAACGGCGTAGATATTCGCACTCACTGTCTGGTTGAAAAGGTTCACGTTGAAGGAAACAACGTTAAGGGAGTGAAAATTAACGGACAGGATATCGTATGCCAGGCCGTACTTTCCAATTCGAACATCCTGAACACCGTTCACAAACTGGTCGGCGATGAAAAGTTCAGTCCCGAATTTATCAAGGAAGTCAAAAAGGTGCGGCTCAACAATTCAAGTTGCCAGGTTTATATCGGGATCCGAAAAGGCGAAAAGATCGACAATGTGGGAGACCTCCTGTTCACTTCCGTAGCCGATGAATACGACACAGAAAAAATTCTCGCTAAGAAAGTCACCAGCCGGACGTTTTCATTTTATTATCCTGAGATTCGACCGGGGTCTGGCCGTTACTCAATTGTATCGTCCACCAACGCGCGGTATGAAGACTGGGCGAACCTGAGCGATGAGCAATATGAGATAGAAAAGGAACACCTGATTCAGACCACGTTGGACGCACTGGAAAAATACGTGCCCGACATCCGGAAAAAAGCCGATTACTTTGAAGCGGCGACTCCAAAAACTTTCAAACGATACACCCTGGCACCGGGAGGTACGTCCTTCGGCACCAAGTTTGAGGGCCTGAAAATAAGCCAGGATCTACCCAAGCAGATTGGCGGACTTTTTCATTCCGGGTCGGTGGGTATTATTATGTCCGGTTGGCTCGGCGCGGCGAATTATGGCGTCATAGTCGCTAACGAAGTTGACAAGTTTGTGGGTTCGTTAAAGGACGAACCTCAGCAGATGGTGCATGCGTCTGTTTGATCTATTGTAATATCCCCACCGACAAGAACCGTAATGGAATTTGACTTTAAAGGACAAACAGCGGTTGTGACCGGGGGAACCCGTGGTATAGGACGCGGCATCACAGAAGCCTTCCTCAAAGCCGGCGCAAAAGTTATCGCCACCTACCAGTCCAACGACCAGGCGGCAAAAGAATTTGCCGAATCCAGCAAAGAACATTCCGACCGTCTTGACCTGCGTTCTTTCGATGTCACAGAATACGATGCCGTAGAACATTTTTACCGCTATGTGGAAGAGACTCATGGCGAGTTCCAGATTCTTGTTCACTGTTCAGGCATTCGTCTCGATTCTATTGTCGGTATGATGCGCGAAGATGACTGGCGCAAGGTTATCGACACCAATCTCACCGGCACCTTTAACATGTGCAAGCTTGCGGTGCAGAACCTTATGCGGAAAAGGTACGGACGTATCATTGTCATCACATCGCCCATAGGCCGAATCGGGTTTGCGGGACAATCCAACTATGCGGCGTCCAAAGCGGGGCAGGTGGCTTTAGTGCAATCACTATCCAAAGAGGTTGCATCGAGGAAGATAACAGTCAATTGCGTGTCGCCCGGATTCATCGATACAGACTTTATAGGCGACTTGCCCGAAGAGCAGAAGAAAGCTTATCTCGGCATGGTTCCGTTGAAACGCTTCGGAATGCCTGAGGAAGTGGCGCATCCGGTACTGTTTTTGGCATCCGCCGAGTCCGCCTACATCACCGGCTCTACCCTGGAAGTCACCGGGGGATTGTAGGGGAATGCAAAATTTTCTGGATTATATACCGCATCGGGAGCCGTTTCTTTTTGTTGACCGGGTTATAGCAGTGACCGAAAAAAGTATTCAGACTGAAAAACGGGTAAAGGCTGAAGAACCATTTTTCGCGGGACACTTTCCCGGTCGGCCTATCATGCCGGGTGTCCTCATTTGTGAGGCTGTTTTTCAATCGGGCGCGATTCTTATGGGAAAGCTGGCCGATAGCCAGGCAGACGACGGGCGCATCCCGGTGATTTCGAGAATCACAAATGTTAAGTTGAAACACGCGGTTCAACCGGGCAACCTCATGGAGATGGAAGTGAAACTGAAAGAAGTTGTAGGGCCAGCCCACTATCTGACAGGTAAGGTGAAGGTCGATGGAAAAACTGCGCTCACGGTCGAATTTTCGGCGATGTTGGTGACGGAGACGGCATGAGTTTTCTGAATCTGGAAAATAAAAATTTCCTGATAACAGGTGTCGCTAACAAAAAAAGCGTTGCCTTTCATATCGGGGAAATCCTTCAGGAAGAAGGAGCCAATGTTTTATACAGTGTCCGGTCAGAGGAACGGAAAAAATCGGTCGAAAAACTGGTCGCACCCGCTCCTGTCTATGTATGTGACGTGGAGCACGAAGAAGAAATTAAAAATCTGCAAAAAGAAGTGTCAGGAGAAATTGATACGCTTCACGGGCTGGTTCACTCAGTCGCGTTTGCCAATTACGCGGAGGGTCTGAAGCCCTTTCATGAAACATCCAAAAAAGATTTTCTACAATCTGTTGACATCACCTGCTACTCATTAATCCGCTTAACCGATGCGTTCAAGGATCTGTTTGATCCCAAAGCCTCGGTGGTTACCGTCTCCATTTCAACAACCCGGATGGCGGCAGAAAATTATGGCTACATGGCACCCGCCAAAGCCGCACTCGACTCATCCCTGTGTTTTCTCGCAAAATCGTTCAGTGCGTTTTCCAAAGTGCGGTTCAATTCGGTCAATGCGGGACTCCTCAAAACTTCCGCTTCGGCGGGTATCCCCGGTTACATAGATTCCTACCTCCATGCTGAGGAACTGACCTTACGCAAAGAAGCCCTGACAACTCAGGAAGTGGCCAACTGCGCCACGTTTCTTTTGAGCGAATGTTCCAGCGGCATCAACGCACAGGGCATCGTCCTCGATGCCGGTATGTCGGTCAATTATTTCGACAAGGACATCGTGCGGAAATCCCAGAGACCTGAATGATGACAGAGCCGCGAGAGATTTTGTCCTTAACCTGATGCGGTTTTGATCCTGTGCCTGTCAGCAGTTAGAATTGTTTTAAGAATCGCAGGTCATTTTCGAAGAAAAGACGGATGTCGTTGATTCCGTATTTGAGCATGGCGATTCGTTCGATACCCAGCCCGAACGCGAACCCGGTCCATTTTTCGGAATCGTAATCAACGAACTTGAATACCGCCGGGTCGACCATACCGCATCCCAGAATTTCCAGCCATCCGGTGGAAGAGCAAACGCGGCATCCTTTTCCTGAGCACATGACGCATTCGATGTCCACTTCCGCGCTTGGACAGGTGAAAGGAAAAAAACTGGGTCGGAAACGAAGTCGGGTTTGCTTGCCGAAAACCTCATGCAGAAAAATATCCATGACACCCTTGAGGTCACCGAAAGAAATGTTCTCATCCACCATCAAACCTTCAATCTGATGAAACATGGGAGTGTGTGAGACATCGGAATCGCAACGGAACACCCTCCCCGGCGCTATGATACGAAGAGGAGGCGCCTGTTTTTCCATCACATGAATCTGGACGGGTGAGGTGTGGGTTCGTAGTACCGTTTCATCATCGACATAAAATGTGTCCTGCATGTCTCTTGCCGGATGGTCTTTCGGAATATTAAGCGCTTCGAAGTTATAAAAATCGGTCTCAATTTCAGGTCCCTCTTTGACACTGAACCCCAGGCTGAAAAATATGGATATGATTTCATCCATGACCTGAGTTACAGGATGAAGCGATCCGGAAGATTCTCCCCTGCCAGGTAATGTTGTATCAAAGGCTTCGCCGACCGCTGAAGACTGATCGGATTTTTTTTCCAGGTCCAGTGTTTTTGTTTTAATCAGGGATTCGACATTCTGCTTGAATTCATTGATATGTTTTCCCGCTTGAGGTTTTTCATCGTTGGGCAGGGAACGCATGTCGTTGAGCATCAGGGAGACGCAACCCTTTTTACCAAGAAAATCGGAACGTAATTGCTTGAGTTCTTGCAGAGAGGACACTCCCGCAATACGCGAATCAAAATCATCGCGGTGTTGTTGGAGTTTTTCGATCATATCGAATTGGAAGAGAGGAGAGAATATGAGGAAACCGGCGTACTGCCCCCGGTCTCCTCTACTTTTAAGCCGCCGAACTCAGTTGGGTTCGCGCTGTTTGGGTCAGGACTTTGAATGACTCTGCGTTATGAACCGCAAGATCAGCAAGAACTTTACGATCCAGTTCTATTTTTGCCTTTTTCAAACCATGAATAAACTGACTGTAAGTAAGCCCTTCAGCTCTTACCGCCGCATTGATTCTGGCGATCCACAACCTTCTGAAACTTCTTTTCTTGGCTCTGCGATCCCGATAGGCATAACACAGACCTTTTTCAACAGCTTCCCTGGCTTTACGGAAAGCCTTGCTACGCATACTGCGGTAACCTTTGGCCAATTCGAGTATCTTTTTCCTGCGATTCCTCGATATGGTACCGTTTATTGCTCGTGCCATGACAATCTCCTGTCTTAAATCATTGCTTCAAAGTTTATATTTTTTTCTGCGCTCAACCCGGACTAATAAGGAATCAATACCCTCATCTTGCGAGTGTCTCCGGGAGACATGATCACCGATTGGCGCAGGTTTCTTTTACGTTTGGTAGTTTTACTGGTCAGGATATGGCTCGTAAACGCTTTGTTCCGTTTAATTTTGCCGGTACCTGTCTTACTGAACCGCTTGGCGGCACCTTTGTTTGTTTTCATCTTAGGCATAATTTACTCTTTCGTTCAGTTAAAAATAATTATTTATATTTGATGTCGAATGACTGATCGGTTGTTTGTTCAGGCTTTTTTCTTAAGAGACTTTGGCGCGAAGATCATGCACAGCGTCTTGCCTTCCTGTTTGGATCCCTGTTCAATGACCGCTATATCTTCCACCGCTTCGGTGATTCGCTCAAGAATTCTCTGTCCATTTTCGCGGTGAACAATTTCCCTGCCGCGGAAAAAAATAATGACCTTTGCCTTGTCGCCTCCTTCCAGGAAACGCATGACATGCTTCAGCTTGAAATCATAATCATGCTGATCTGTGTTGGGTCGAAATTTGACTTCCTTGACGTGAATGACCTTCTGGTTCTTCTTGGCTTCATGCGCCCGCTTACTTTGCTTGTACTTGAACTTACCGTAGTCCATGAGTCGGCAAACAGGCGGTTTTGCGTTTGGAGCCACCTCTACCAGATCCATATTCTGCTCCTCGGCCATGGCAATAGCTTCCTGGGTGAGAAAAACACCCATCTGCTCTCCCTCATCGCCGATCAGACTTACTTCCTTCACGCGGATCATGCCATTGATACGTTGTTTCTTATTAATTTAAAAAAACTCCTCTAAATAGATTGGACCGCATCGCCCAGTTGTTTTTCTTTAACCTGGGCATTCATTTCTTCAATAAAGGTATCGATATTGATTGTTCTCGTTTCCTTCGACCGTCTTTTTCGCACAGCCAAAGTTTTGTTTTCGGCTTCTTTTTCCCCGAGAACAATCATGTAGGGAATCTTCTGTAGTTGGGCCTCTCTGATTTTGAACCCAATCTTCTCATTTCGCAAGTCTTTTTCCACGCGAAATCCATTATTTGTCAACTTTTTGGCCACTTCATCGGCATATTCCTGATGCTGATCGGTTATCGGCAGGAGAATGACCTGAACCGGGGCCAGCCACAATGGAAACGCTCCGGCATAATGCTCGACCAGACAACCAAAGAACCTCTCCAGCGACCCCATCAAAGCACGATGAAGCATGATCGGCTGGTGCCTCTGACCATCTTCCTCAATATAGCTGATGTCGAACCGCTCAGGAAGATTAAAATCGACCTGCACCGTCGAAACCTGCCAGAACCGATTGAGGCTGTCTTTTATTTTGATGTCAATTTTGGGTCCGTAAAATACGCCTTCACCGGGATCGACCTCATATTCCAGTTTTGACTTTTCCAAAGCCTGTTTCAGCGCATCGGTGGCTTTTTCCCAACCCTCTTCCGAGCCGACAAATTTATCCGGACGCGTGCTCAAATAAACTTTGTACTCGTTGAATCCGAACGACCGCAGGATAAGCAGGATGAGGTCCAGAACCTTGACGATTTCTTCCTCAATCTGATTCGGGCGACAAAACAGATGCGCATCGTCCTGGGTGAATCCTCTCACCCTCAACAATCCGTGCAAAACTCCCGACCGCTCATAACGATAAACCGTTCCCAGTTCGGCGAACCGCAAAGGCAGGTCGCGATAACTTCGCAGACGGGTCTGGTAAATCTGGATGTGGAACGGACAGTTCATCGGCTTCATGACATATTCTTTGCCCTCGATATCCATGGGCGAGAAAATGTTGTCCTTGTAGAAATCCATATGTCCACTGGTTTTCCACATGTCCACCTTGGCCGCGTGCGGAGAATGCACCATCTCGTAACCGTTTTTGAAATGCTCGGTTTTCCAGAAATCTTCCATCAGACAGCGTATTCGCGAACCCTTGGGATGCCACAGGATGAGTCCGGGACCGATATCATCAGAAACCGAAAACAGGTCCAGTTCTTTTCCCAGTCTTCGGTGGTCGCGTTTTTTGGCTTCCTCCAGACGTTTCAGATAGACCCTGAGTTCCTTGTCTGTGTTCCATGCGGTGCCATAAATGCGCTGCAATACCTGGTTGCGTTCGTCGCCGCGCCAGTAAGCCGCCGAGGTATGCAACAGCTTGAACGATTTAATCGCGCTCGTGTTGTCAACATGCGGACCCCGGCATAAGTCTGTGAACTCGCCCTGGGAATAAACTGAAATCGCTTCATCGGATTCAAGCTCGTTGATCACTTCCAACTTGAAAGGTTCGCCCATTTCATCAAACATTTTCAAAGCGTCTTCGCGCGGTAGTTCCTTGCGGACGATGTCCAGATTCTGCGCGGCTATTTCTTTCATACGCTGTTCTATTTTTTCCAGGTCTTCCGGAACAAACGGAGACGTGCGACAGAAATCGTAATAAAACCCATCTTCGATAACCGGGCCTATGGTCACTTGTGTGTCCGGGTACAGTTGTTGTACCGCCTGTGCCATCAAATGCGCGGTGCTGTGCCGGATGGTTTCAAGATCAAATTTTTGTTTGTCGTTTGCCATATAATACAAAGTGTAAAATTTGGATGGTTGCTTACCCAAGGGCAATAGTTTGCCCATCCGATCATAATCAATTTCTGCACTGGGTTAGAACAATAAACCAGGTAGGATTGATCCCAGAAGAAAAATAGGCACGGGCGGTTTCGAACCGCCGACCCCTTGCATGTCAAGCAAGTACTCTACCCCTGAGCTACGCGCCTGGAAACGGTAGCCTATTTTAGGGCTAATGGCCCGTTTGTCAAGTGAAAGATTAATCTCCTGAAACCACAAAAAGCTATGAATTATAACGGATTAAACCAGTATTTCATTGCGTGTCGCGCTAAGCCGGTGGTATCTAACATTGGTCTTCCTGCCCCGAAGGGGTATGTCGAAGCATGCACCCTTCGACGGGGCTCAAGGCGACAATTTGTTTTATTCAATAATCCGCCAGAATTCCCCAGTCGGGGCGGTAGGTCAGGCTCTGGTTGGGACTTTGGGTGGAATAGCTGTCCGCTTCGCCACCGGTATCGACCAGAGACCCGAAACTGCCCAATTGACGCGATGAAACGTAATCGCCACGGCCCTGGCCCAGTCCATCGACCCGGTACCCGTCCCTGCCCGGAGTGATGGCCTTAAAACCAGGTCGAGTCACGATAAGAGCGGTACTGGTCGCCGAACTTGGCAAACATTGCTTTCTCTTCCAACTGCGCGCGAATGACATTCATCGGCACGATGAGGACAAACAGATAGATCATGCCGAAAGTGGACCCGCAGGCGAAGAACAGACCGAAGTGAGTGAACACGATCCCCACATAGATCGGGTGGCGAATGAACCGATAAACCCCCCGCGCGACAATCGAGTCCGCTCCCGGTAGCACACGCAGAGCTTGTCCAAGACAAGCCATGCCAGCAATCCATAACGCCAGCCCGGTCAGACCGATGAGCAGACTATAGGGAACCAGGTCCTCGTTACCGAATCCGAAATTCTTCGGCAGAAAAAATACAATCAACAGCGGCAACAGGTACAACGATGGAATCGCAATATCCAAAAGAAACCGCTGATTAGATGTTAAATTTTTAGAGTTGAACATGCGTTGATTTTAGCACGATAAACTTTCATCTTTACATGGTTATCATACAGCAATAACCTAGGTGTGAACCTGGGAAAAGCTACTCATAGGCTAATGTAGATAAGGGAAAACAAGGTGGCGGAAAAAAACGTTGTTGAGCTTATTGAAAGCAGGGGCAAGTTTGAGGTGGCTTATGAAACCGCCGCCTGCGGCGATTGAAGAATTTCCGGGTGAATCGGTCGAAGCGGATATGAAACGGGTTTTGGGTATATGTGATAAAGCGGAATCGCTCAACGTTCCAATATTTGTCCGGGTGGCGGGTGGGGCCTGGTGACCGTGTAGCACGGGGAATTGGTTGCCCAGTATTTCGTACAATTCAAGATTCTTCGTTGCGATGCTCCTCAGAATGACAGTAAACTTTGTTTTGTCATCCTGAGCGAAGCGAAGGATCTCGGTTTTGGTTAAAAGGCACCCATAAATGGGCAAGCTATAAAATCAAAAGTAATATTTTATTCAACTCAGTACATTCTGATTGAACACTTCACGTCCTTCCAGTATTTCCATTTCCAGCGCAGCTTTATAAAAGGGCAGGCCGACTGACTCGGCTTTCAGTTTGACTGCGTCCTTCTCTGTGGTGAGGAGGAGCTTCGCTCCCATTTTACGTGCGGATTCTTCAACGGATTTAAGATCCGCCACTGTGTATTCGTGGTGATCGGGAAAGGGATGATAATAGACCACCCGCGCCCGGGTCTGTTCCAGAATTCTGCGGAAGTCATCCGGATTAGCGATTCCGCAAAAGGCGGCTACGGGTTGGTCATGCAGTTCCTTTACATCGAGGACTTCACCATCATCGAGTTTTAACAGCGAGTCCAGCCGCAGTGTCGATTTAACAATGGGCAGGTCCTTGATCAGTTGCTCGCCGATGCCGGGTGGATAACTCGCTCCCGAGTACCGGGTGATGCACACAAAATCGGCGCGCCGCGCCGCTTTCCTGGGTTCGCGCAATTCACCCGCCGGGAACAGCTGGCCATTGCCAAACGGACGCTGATGGTCGAACAGTAAAATATTCATATCGCGTTTGAGGCTCAGATGCTGGAATCCGTCATCTAGGATCAGTGTATCCACCCCGAAATGTTCAATCGCATAGCGTCCGATCTGGTAGCGGTCACTCCCCACCAGCACCGGAACATTTTTCAGCCTCTGCGCCATCATCACCGCCTCGTCTCCGGCAACATCGGGAGAAAGCAGGATGTCCTTTCCATCGCAGACCACGTTGACTTCACTATTCGAGTTGCCGCCGTAGCCCCGCGAGAGGATGCCGGGTTTGTACCCGTTGCCGCGCAAGGTTTCTGCGATCATCATAACGACAGGAGTTTTCCCCGTTCCGCCCAGAGTCAGGTTGCCGACGCTGATGACCCGGCAGTCCAGTTTATGTGACGGGAACAGGCCCCAGCGATAGGCCCACATGCGGAAGCAATGACCCCAGAAGTAAAATAGTGAGAGCACTTTCAGGATCAGGTAAAGTGGGAAGTGGTAAAACTTGCGCTGGGGAGAGATGACCCGATAATACAGTCGTTCAAATTTCATAAATTAAAGCCGCCTATGTCCCGCGAATTGGGTATACTTTGATTCCTATGAGCCTTGTTTATCATATCATCATCGGATTAGCCATCCTAGTTGCATTGCCTTTTGTAGTTTTGCGAATGGTTTTCGATTCCGCGTTCAGGATCGGCCTTCTGGCGAGGTTGCAGGGGTGCAACGCTCTTAAAGCGCTGGACAATTGTTTGTGGATTCACGCGGCATCGGTGGGTGAGGTGCGGATGGCAAAAATTCTGATCACTGCACTGAAAGAAAAAGGGGAGACCCGTCAAATCGTTTTATCGACGTTCACGCCGACAGGTTTTGAGCAGGCAAAGAAGGAAGGATTGGAGTATGTATTTAGAATGCCGCCCGATTTTCCATTGTGGCTCAATCCGGTGTTTGATCGCATCAACCCTTCGCTTCTTGTTCTCATTGAAGCGGAAATGTGGCCGAGCCTTCTTCATGGATGCAGGCGCCGAGGGATACCCGTTCTGCTTGCAAACGGACGCATCACTCAAAGGTCGACGGAGCGCTATAAAAAATTTCATTTTCTGTTTAACTGGATCGCGGGAAACGTGTCTTTCTTTTCCATGCGTACGCAACAGGACGCTGACCGTCTGCTTAGTCTGGGAGTAGATCGGGATAAAATCAGTATAGACGGTAATATAAAATTTGATGCGCTTATATCAGATAGCAAAATATCCACGGAAGGGAATAAAGAATCCAACTGGGTGGTCTTCGGGTCAACGCGACCGGGTGATGAAGCACCGGCGATGGAAGCGATTAAAAAATTGCACGCGGAATATCCAAAGCTCAGGTTTGTTATCGCCCCGCGTCATATAGACCGGGTTCGTGAAGTAGAAGAATTGATTAAGGAATACGGGATAAAGTTTCAGCTTCATACCGAGCGAGGCGATTCAGAGGATTCGCGTCTTATTCTGCTCGATTGTCTGGGCGAGTTGAACGGATATTATGCGAAAGCCCTTCTGGCTTTTGTTGGCGGTGGATTCAACCCAAGGTTTGGTGGTCAAAACATTATCGAGCCGGCATCTCACGGGTTACCTGTTGTGTTTGGCAGGTACATGAACAATTTCGAAGAAGAAGCCAGAATGTTGATAGAATCAGGTGGCGGCATCCAGATCAATAACCCGGCAGATATGTACGATGCTTTGAACCAGCTTTTGGCCGACCGGGAGGAACGTCAGCGCCGGGGTGAAAAGGCTCAAGCGACCGTTTTTAAAAATCGTGGAGCAGTAGATAAAACGATTGAGTTGATAGAGGGATTGGAGATCGGCTAGTCTGATTTGTTTTTGTAGCTGCC
>CAJWQP010000033.1 GCA_913045445.1 uncultured Nitrospina sp.
GTATAGACATATCTTCACGAATTTCGATCACCAGCCTATCGCCAGGAAAGATGAGGTCAGGGTCGTCAAGGCTATTGAGAGTCGACACCCTGGAGAAATCTACATTAAAATACTGGGCAATAGACCACAGGCTTTCGTTCTTTTGAACGGTATGAACTATTTTCTTAGAACGGAGGGATTGGTCTGTCTGTGCAAAGCCCCAGTATTTAGCTTCTGATGAGTACGCGAAAGCAGTGCCTGTAGCAAAGCAGGTAACAATTAAAAAACTTATTAGAATTGTTAAGTTTATTTTCATAACTGGCCATCAGACTCAATTCACCTTAATAACTGCCCAAAAGGCTACAATTAATTAATAGTCTAGTCAATAGACAATAAGGTTAATCATGCTTTTAAAATATTAATTTTTTTTAACGCATTTCACGGCCGGACCAAATGACCTTACCTGCAATTTGAATTTCTTTTGGATCTACCATAATTGCATCGTATTTTAAATTATCGCTCTTAACAGCAATTTCATTAACCTGAGGATTTAACTTCTGACCTGCCCCATTAGTTGTACCACTTTTTAAGTTAGGATTTCCACCTTCCTTCTCCTAAGCGAAAACTATTCCTGCCCACAACAAGACAGCCAGAAAACAAGCAACAGCAATTAATTTCAAACTGGAAAACTTACTAAGCATTACTCCTCCTAAGTGCGTAAATACAAAAAATACAATTATGAATTAATCGTTAAAGCTTTAAAATCAGCTTGCCCATTTCTCCTCGCACTTCTCCTCAAGCTCGTACAGCTCTTTGACAGTGGCCATATGTTGCTTTAATATTTTTAAATAATTCTTTTTCCAGAATTGTTCTTCAATCAACTCGCAATAAAAACAAGCCGCCTGAACGTCTTTATGTTGTTCGCACGTAGCCATATCATTCATCAACATGGTCGTCCTCCTTCCATTTCAAATTTATAATTGTGAATTTTAAAAACAGCAGTCAGCACAGCCGGCCCATTTTCAATTTCTGCAATACAAAAAAGAAAACGCGACCACGCATAGACCTCGGACAAAGGGACCACGCCTGTGCAACTGGAAATTTTTGGAACTAGTGGAATTTATTTAGATAAAACGAGGAGGGGGTGCTAACGGATCAATCAGATGGAAGTCATACGAGAGGAGAACCTCCCAGACCTTTTTTGAGGACTGAACAATAAAGTTTTCATCAAATGCAGATAAGGCAACAAGGTTTTTGCCATTTTGAATATTACTCGGAACTGTGCCTGAAGATGTGCCGCCACACTCGGAAGCTATTTTGAATCCTTTTGCCCTCGAACTCGATAAGTCATGAGGACAAAATCCATAATGGGCGTGATTATTAAGTGAACAATGCTCTGATCGAACATCCTGTTTTTTATCAAATGGGGAAACGATCTCACTGTGACCCCCATGCAGACCATGCTGGTGGCCATGGGTCGCCGCAAAGGCACTGGACGACCAGGAACCCACGACACACAAAAACAGAAATGTAACAGCTACTCTCGAAAACATTGTATTTTCCGCATTTAACTTCGTTGGATAACCGAGAATATATATAAAACCACTTCTTTGTCAAGTGGTTTCAATAATTCTGTGCTCTTTATAGGGAGCATCAATATACATATTTTATTCCATGAATAATTTAAAAACTTTCCTTCAAGCTACCAACAATGCATCTATTAACTCACCTATTCAATTATTCAGCTTACCAATTTTATTCAATATTTACCTGGCGAGTCATGACCTGCCCCCTGAAAACTGATCCATTTGCTTGATATTTTAGGTTTGGGATCTTATCTATACTATAGAAAGGAGGTGATTCGTTTGAAGACCTACACCCCTGCTATGATTTTAGATAGTACATTTCAACCCACACCAAAGTTCCATACGCCAAAGATACAGAAATAGCTAATCCTAAAATTAACCGGAGGAAATCCGCATATAACATTGGAAAGATTGCCTTCTTATGTTCAGATGTATATGTTAGACTTTCGCCAGATTCCATCCAAATACCAATTTCTCTACCAGCCAACATCCCCATAAATACAAATGTCGTACTCATTGGAATATTATTTATCTCTTTGAAGAAATATAGAACAAAACAATATACCAAATCAATCAATGTTGCTGATCGAACATATCTAGTATTTGTCTTGGATAATACAATCTCTTGGATTTTCCCGCCACGCTCCCAGAACATAAATGCAAGGCCGGCTAACATTAAACCAATAACAAATAACTCAAAAAACATATTTCCCGTTGGATAGTATCTTGGCAAAAACACCATAATATTTGCCATATCATGTTTCAACCATGTTGACCATAACCAACCAGTAGTAATCCATTGAGCTGCTCTCCAGTGATTGTTATGACGATCAGCACCCTTCTCTCCCTCATTTAATATATATCTACTTATTAAGTACCATGCACCAAACGCAAAAACAAAAGACACTGCATAACCAAGAAAACTCTTAACCAACATTTTTTCCATAACCACACTTGATGCAAATACTGATAACACCAAGAATGTGGTCGATACTGGTATTTTAAATCTGGTTAAAAAGACAAGAACCAATGGAGCTAACGCGTGATACCATTGTGGTTCTACATATGTGAATTTGGTTAATCTTCCAAAGGCAGGATCACCAGAGCTAAAACCATGTGACATGGTTGCCACAAAAATTGAACCCATAAATGCAAACATCCAATACCACTTAACATCTCTATTAGATGATAAATAAGTGCCCAATGTCTGGACACTGTCATTTGCTGTTACTGCGTAAACTGCAAATATAAAACCAATCAACATCCATACTGTTATATCCATCATAAATTCCAATCTAATCCAAAACGATTGACCCACATTCCTGTTTCGAAGTTATATTTCATGTCCGCTCGTTTGGCAGCATTTTTATAGCCCCACCACTCTGTCTTCTTCCCTCCTACGAATACCAGCTTGGTCTCGCCACTTTCGATGCTACTACGAACTGGGAACCCCAAAATATCCCCTAGCGTGAAGCCTGATGTGTTTTTGTGAGTTGAATGTTTTTGTATAACCATTTCATACTAATAGATCCTAAGAAATGATAATTTCATCCAAAATATTAGAAAATACCTTGACTGAGGCAAGGGTATGCGGCGAGAGGGATGAGCAATTTAAAGGTATTTATGAAAGAGGAAAACATCAAAAATAGGCTACGGCCTAACCAGTATAAATCCTCATTTGTTTGGTCTCTCGTGCCTACATAGTGCCTACACAAATAAAAAATGGGCTACAGCCTAAACTGTAACCCATTGTTTTAAATGGTGGGCCGTCTCGGGATCGAACCGAGGACCTACTGATTAAGAGTCAGTTGCTCTACCAATTGAGCTAACGGCCCACTTTATTTTCACTATTAGTTCATCTGTTTTTTTAAATTATCACTTCCTCCTGCAGGAGTCAATTGAGGGCACCCTACTCTCAGTTTTATAAAATGAAGCTTAGCCACCTCCCATAATTTGGGAAAGAACCTGACATTGCATGGCCCCTATCCCACCGGAAAATCCGCCCACAACAAGCGACAATAACAAAAATACAAACGCTTTATTCCTGTCATCCCGCATGTTAACGATATCAATCAAAAACCCCATTCCCATCAACGCGAAAAAAAACAGCTTCTGGAGATCTGTCAATGCCTTTTCCCCAGCGGTCACAATTTCCTCCTGGATGGGAAAATAGTACTCGCGCAGAAACGAACACGCATACAAGATGATTAGAAAAACCGTCCAGAGCATGAGCATAAACTTTCGGGTCTCTTCAATTTTGCCTTTCGCGTCCTGCTCCATGAGCTACACCTTGGTTTACGATGAACTGGGCCGTTTTTTTGAATCGACCAGAGGTTTCTATTCATCCAACACGGGTAAGGCATTATCCCATAAGAGGCCATAAGTGAATTTTCATTTTCAGGCTCTGATTACAGGTTTTCGCCAGCCGGACTTCGCGTGTGATATAATCTACGAATCCGGAATAATGGCATATGAATGACAACAAACCAGTAACTCCTTGTTTACAAACATAATATGGAAAGGAAACGACTATGACTATCAGGCTTGGGGACACCGCGCCCGATTTCACTGCGGAAACCACAGAAGGCACCATCGAGTTTCACAAGTGGCTGGGTGACAGCTGGGGGATCCTGTTTTCGCATCCTAAAGACTATACACCCGTCTGCACTACAGAACTGGGCCGAGTAGCCAATCTAAAGGGTGATTTCGAAAAGCGAAATGTCAAAACCATCGCAATCAGTGTCGATCCACTGGAATCTCACAAGGGATGGATCAATGACATTAACGAAACGCAAAGCTGTACTATGAACTATCCGATCATTGCCGATCCCGATCGCAATGTTGCGACCATGTATGGCATGATTCACCCTAACGCACTCGATAACCTGACTGTCCGCTCGGTATTCATTATCGGCCCAGACAAAAAAGTCAAACTCCAATTGACCTACCCTGCGTCCACGGGCAGGAACTTTGATGAAATTCTACGAGTGATCGATTCCCTTCAATTGACAGCAAACTATCAGGTCGCCACCCCGGCTGACTGGAATCATGGCGATGATTGTGTGGTCGTCCCTGCTATCAAAACAGAGGACATTCCAGCCAAGTTTCCGAAAGGATTCAAAGAGGTCAAACCTTATTTGCGCATGACTCCGCAACCTGACCTTTAAGAGAATTTTTATCATCAATAATAGCCTGGTCGGGAATAACCCCGCCCAGGCTTTTTGTTTAAATGCTCTTGCAAGGTTCTCAACTGAAAAAAACGGGTCACCTGACAGAGTTTATCAAAATTTTGAGTGGAGACCCCAGAAGCAATTCGCCCATTCGTCCCCATTAAATTTAAACAACCATGACAACTGCAAAATATGTTTTAGTTACCGGAGCTGGAGAAAATATCAACATCGAAGATTCCATCCAGTTAGCCTTCAACCAGTTCATCAATTTTCTGGCGAAAGCGCCCAAGGCTCCAGCCGCGTAGTTTGACACCCAGGAAGATTTCAAAAATCCCTCGCCAACCAGCAAAAATCACATCATTTAAATTTCAGGGGAAATCAGATCTCGCTTAAACGCGGGTGGACTTCGTCTTTTTCCGAAATAATCGGATTTTCAACGGGCCAGTCGATTGCCAGGCCAGGATCATTCCACAGGATACCGCGTTCATTTTCGGGAGAGTAGTAATCGGAACACTTGTATAGAAATTCCACCGATTCACTTAGAACACAAAACCCATGGGCGAAACCCACAGGAACATACAACTGTAAATTATTCTCTTCAGAAAGGTGGGTGCCCCACCACTTGCCATAAGTAGGCGACTCCTTACGAATATCCACAACCACATCAAACACCTCACCCCGGGCGACCCGCACCAGCTTAGCCTGTCCGGGATTTACCTGATAATGAAGCCCTCTTATAACCCCCTTCTCAGAAACAGAATGATTATCCTGAACAAAGTGAGCGGTGATGCCGTGTTCCTCATACCTTCTCGCAGAATAAACCTCACAAAACATCCCGCGTGGGTCCTTAAATACTTTAGGCTCTATAATTAGCACCCCCTCTAGAGGAGCTTTGCTGACTTTCATTAAATATTTCCCTTTAGAAAAATTATAAATTCAGATATTTTTACGAAGGGGGCTACCGAAGAATATTCCCAGGACCCCAAAGTTATCAGGCAACAATTGCTTCAAATAAAAAACAAAAAGATTAAAAAAATCAAATTTTTCGAAAAGCTGGGCGACTGAATAAAAATTTTCCACCCCGTCCCTTATTACTGGCATTAAACTGAAGGCTCATTCCTGAGAATAAACGTTGTGTCTATCCCTTCCCATCCTCAGGAAATCACTTTCGGGTTCCCACCACCAGTACATGTCTGAATAAATATCGCAAGGGAGGAAACACTCTATTTAAAGAAAGATCCAGGTTGAACGCAAAGCGGGTCAACCAGTTATCCGGGTTATCGTACAGCATCCCAGACACCACTCCTAACGGAACTGAAAATAATTCTTCATAATAATGGCGAGTATGGAATCTTTTTTCCAACTCATCAAGTTCCTTGAACATGAGAGGCTTTTCATCCACTGTACGGGCAAAAGGCGTCATCGCCCTCACCAGCTTTCCCACCGGGTTGATGCCCAACGGCTCAACAAACAAGATTCGCCCACCCGGTTTCAAAACCCGGCATACCTCATTCAACGCCCGAACATAATCCAAATGATGCAGGATGGCACAACCATAAACAAAATCAAAAGACTCATCCTCAAACTCAAGACAATTGGCATCCATTAAACGAAAATGCGGCTTGACCACTGTATCGAGCGCATTTTTCTTACCCTGATTGATCTCTTCCCGAGAAATATTAATGCAATGCAAATTCGCCGGTCGAATACCATTATCTTCCACCCAGACTTTCCAGGAAATGGAACCCAGCTCCAGCACATCTTTACCTTGGCCGTACTGCAGTTCATCACGAATAATCTGATCTCTTCGCTGTAAAAACAGGTGACAAGTGTGATCAAACACCTGCATATACCCATCTCTTTGCAGTCCTTCGTTAAAAGCCTCTTGTTCCCTGTGAGTTCTGGAAGAAAGCGGACTCTCAGTCATTCTTCTCCTCCACAAGCATATCCATACCCAGCCATCATTAACTCCTTGAAAAAAAAACTATTACAGACTATAACCCATTCAAATCCGCAAACTACTTTAACATAATTGAGTCAAGGTATCCCATAGTCCACGAGCATTGTATAATAAAAAACCTCTGAAAAAATAAATCTGATATTATTCATCCTCAACTGCTCCATCCTCCGGGCCCAATCCATGTCAGGATCGAAGGTCCCGGTAACGGAAAGAGCACTTAGTTAACAACCATCATAAAGCCATAGAAAAAGAACCCTTAATATGAAAATCATTCCCGCTGTTGATATTAAAGAGGGGCGTTGTGTGCGCCTGTCACAAGGAAAAGCTGATCAGGAAACCGTTTACTCAGATGATCCTGTCGCCATGGCCTGCCATTGGGACGAAGAAGGCGCTCCTCTCATACATGTTGTAGATCTCGACGGTGCCTTCGATGGGCAACCGGCCAATGCCGAAACAGTAAAACAGATAATTTATAACAGTTCGGTTGACATACAGGTAGGAGGTGGCATCCGCAACCTTAAGACCATCGAGGCCTACATTAAAGCCGGCGCCTTTAGAGTAATTCTTGGAACCATCGCGCAAAAGGAACCCGAATTCGTTGCCGAGGCGTGCAGGGAATTCCCCGGTAAAATTATCGTTGGCATTGATGCCCGAGACGGCAACGTAGCCATCAAAGGATGGGTGGAAGTTTCAGACCAGCGAGCCACAGACCTGGCGCAAAAACTGGAATCCTATGGCGTAGCGGGTTACATCTTCACCGATATCAGCCGCGACGGAATGTTGCAAGGCCCCAACCTGAAAAGCATCAAAGAATTTGCGGACAGCACCGAACGGCCAGTGATCGCCTCTGGAGGCGTGAGTAAGCTATCAGACATTGAAGACCTTCTGGCTCTTGCGCCTAACGGCGTTGAAGGCATCATCACGGGCAAAGCTCTGTACGACAAAAGCTTCACCTATCCTCAAACCCTCGAATTGCTTAACCGCCATGCTGGCTAAAAGAATTATTCCCTGTCTGGATGTAAAAGACGGCAGAGTGGTCAAAGGTGTAAACTTCGTAAACCTGCGCGATGCCGGCGATCCGGTGGAGGTCGCCGCCGCTTACGAAAAAGAAGGCGCCGACGAGTTAACCTTTCTCGACATCACCGCCTCCCATGAAAAACGGGATATTATCCTGGATATTGTCGCACGCACCGCCGAAAAAGTTTTCATGCCCCTGACCGTGGGCGGAGGAGTTCGTAATTTAGATGACATTCGCAATCTCCTTAACGCAGGAGCAGACAAAGTTGGCATCAATACCGCAGCGGTACACAATCCTGAGTTTGTCCGTAACGCCGCCGAAAAGTTTGGCAACCAATGCATCGTGGTTGCAGTCGATGCCAAACGGGTGGAATCCACTAAAAAACCGACTGACTATGAATTGGCCTGGCGTGACAAGCACTCCGATCTTTTTCTGACAGGAAACGAATCGGAACCTTCGTTTGAGGTATTCACCCATGGGGGAAGAAATCCCACCGGTATCCATGCCGTGCGCTGGGCCCAACTCATGGAAACCTACGGAGCCGGGGAAATCCTCCTCACAAGTATGGACTGCGATGGAACCAAAAGCGGATACGATCTGGAACTCAACTGCTCCATATCAGAATCACTCTCAATCCCTCTCATAGCCTCCGGCGGAGCGGGAACACTGGATCATCTTTTTGAAGGAATCGTCAAAGGTAAGGCAGACGCCGTTTTAGCCGCGTCTATTTTTCACTTCAAGGAATTCACCATTGGAGAAACAAAAAGGTATTTAAAGTCGAAGGGGATTCCGGTCCGTATATAAAATTCTACAACACTCCACAGTTTTCAAATTCAAGCGATTTCGCTTCCGTATCCAGTCTGGCTCCTACTCCCATCGGTAAAGTGAGCATTTCCCGTCCGTGTCCGGCAGGAAAATTCGTTAAAATCGGGAAAGAACTGTCGGCGAACAAGTCTCGCAAAATTTCCTTAAAAGACCCGCCCGCTTTCCCTGAAGACTGGCAATTGACCATTTCTCCAAAAACGATTCCACGGATCCCCTTGAACTTTCCCGCCTGTTTCAAATGCCAGAGCATTCCGTCAATCTTATAAAGAGGTTCATTGACATCCTCAATCAAAAGAATCCGATTGCGCGTTTTAACTTCCCATGGCGTTCCCAAAGAACGGCAAAGTAGAGTGAGACACCCGCCCGTCATTTTTCCCTCAGCAACTCCCGGATTAAAAACTCGCGCCCCCTTTGCAGTGAGCCTTTTACCGGCCTTTTTTCCCAAAAGGATTTCGCTGAACTGACGCTTTGACTTTGGCATGGGATAGCATCCAAAGTTTCCCGCTACCATCGGACCATGAAACACCACCAGCAAACATTCCTGAACGAGAAATAAAAGAAGAAGCGTGATATCACTGGACCCAACAAAAACCTTGGGATTCCTGCGAATGACGGATGAATCAAGACCGGAGAGAACTCGATTACCGCCATAACCACCTCGTGCGCAAAAGATTCCCTTTATTTCCGGGTCTGCAAACAAATCATTCAGGTCCTGCGTCCGTTGCTTATCCGTTCCCGCCAGATACCGATCTCTGGCCAGAACATGTTTCGCCACCACAGGCAAAAACCCCATTCGCTTAAGCGTTCGCAGTCCTTTCTCCAGAATTTCTGGATCAACCGGACCCGCCGGCGCGACCACCCCTACCCGGTCTCCTTGTTTCAATCTCTTAGGATATTTCATTTGATTTATTCTGCATTACAAATTTGACTGAAAACCTGTACAACACCGACTATAAACCAGTACAATGAGGTCTGCATATTAACCGCAACCAATTATGATTCCTGTAGCCGCTGTATTGCAAGCCAGAATGACCTCCACCCGACTTCCGGGGAAAGCCCTTTGTCCTCTGGCAGGTGTTCCGCTGGTCTAGCATATCATTAATCGACTCGAGGCGGTGACCGATCTCGATCATATCATATTGGCTGTTCCTGACTCACCCGCTGAAACTCCCCTTATAGAAACAGCCCGGCGACTGGATATTTCCATTATCAAAGGTCCTGAAGAAGGTGTTCTTCAAAGATTCCTGATGGCCGCCGGGCAAGTGAATGCCCAGCATATCGTGCGAATCTGTGGAGATAACCCTCTGTTCTAGTCATGACCCTAAAATTTAAATTTGAAAAAATATATTTCCATATGTTAAATTTTCGGAATAGAATTTACTGAATAGCAAACCCAGTAGTGCCGCTCGAAAATCTCATTCCATAGTAGCTTGTACCCACACAACAGAAAATGATCGAAGTAGAACAACTTTCTAAATCATATGGCCCCAGGGAAGCGATAAGAAATTTATCGTTTCAGATTGAAAAGGGGGAGGTCGTTGGTTTTCTAGGGCCGAATGGTGCCGGCAAGTCTACGACAATGAACATCTTGTCATGCATCATGCCCGCATCAAGCGGTAGCGTAAAAATTTGTGGTTTTGATGTCTTTGAACAAACCCTGGAAATCCGCAAACTCATTGGCTACCTTCCCGAAACGCCGCCACTGTATTCTGACATGGTTGTTTCTGATTACCTGACCTTTGCGGCTAGGCTACGCAATGTTCCTTCCGGGAAAGCCCAGTCAGCAGTGGAACAAGCCGTCGAAAAATGTTCTCTCCAGGATGTCAGCAATCGGATCATAGGCCGATTGTCAAAAGGATATCAGCAAAGAGTCGGCATCGCCCAGGCTCTGGTCCACGATCCGGATATTCTGATTCTTGACGAACCCACTATTGGACTGGATCCGATCCAAATCATCGAAATCCGCAAGCTGATCCAGGACCTGGCCTCGTCACACACAATCATTTTAAGCTCGCATATCCTTCCCGAAATAACACAAATTTGCAAACGGGTTATCATAATAAGCGATGGTGAAATTGCGGCCGTCGATTCGCTGGAATCTCTAACGACCCGGTTGCACAAGGGGGAAAGATTGATTCTTAAAGTGCGCCAAAATGACAGCGATATCATTGAAAAACTCCGCGCACTGAATCAGGTGAACACCGTTGTTGAGCAGGAGACCGGGCAATTCACAATTGACTGCGAACCGGGTTCCAACATTCAGGAAACCGTCGCCAAGCTGGCTCTGGACAACAACTGGGGAATCGTAGAGCTTAAACAAGCCTCCATGACGCTGGAAGACATTTTCCTCAAACTGACGCTGGAAGAAAAGGAGGTGACACAATGAAAAATGTGTGGATCGTCGCCAAAAGGGATCTCGGCTCGTTTTTCAACTCACCTGTATTTTATTGTGTAACCACGGTGTTTCTAATTCTTTATGGTTTCATCTTTTTTAATATCCTTAATTATTTCAGCTTTCAGAGTTTTCAATCGCATCAGCTACGCGGAGCAAATATTGGATTGAACCTGAACGAGATGGTGATTGAACCTTCTTTCCAGAACATGGCGGTGATTCTTCTACTCATCATCCCCTTGATCACCATGCGCAGCTTTTCCGAAGAAAAGAAATCAAAAACATTTGCCCTTCTTTTATCCTCGCCGATTCATCTTGAGGAAATTATTCTCGGAAAGTTTCTAGCCTGCATGATAGTGACCGGGCTCATGATTCTTCTTTCAGGATATTCGACCGGATACCTGATCTTTGCGGGGCAACCGGAAACCGGCCCCATACTTACAGGCTACCTGGGAATACTCCTCATGACGGGGTGCTATGTAGCAATGGGATTGTTCGCTTCTTCTCTGACTGACAATCAGATTATCGCTGCTGTCATAAGTTTTGGCCTGGCCTTATTCATGTGGGTTATAGGCTGGGGAGCCCAGTCGGCTGGCCCTGTACTGGGACAGGTATTTGAATATCTTTCTCTCATAACGCACCTGGAACATTTTCTGAAGGGTTTGATAGATTCAAGCGATCTGGTTTATTACTTTTCCTTTATCCTTTTTGGGTTGTTCCTGACCCAAAGAGTCCTCGAATCATCCCGGTGGAGATGACGCGATGAAAAAACGGACAGTACTTCACGGAACCAACTCGCTTGTCCTCCTTGCGGTTTTTCTGGGTATTCTAGTTTTTATAAATCTGATTGCCTTTCGCCATAAACAGCTGTATGACTTTACGGAAACTGGTTTATACACGCTTTCCCCGCAAACTAAAAAAATCGTTGAGACTTTGCCGCGTAAAGTCAATATGATCGCTTTTTTCCAAACCGGTTCGCCAGAAAAAAGTTCATTTCAGGACCAGATGCAAGCCCTGATAGAATCCTCAGAGAAACTCAGCATCTCTTTTATCGACCCTGACAAAAATCCTGCCATAACCAAAAAATACGGTATCACTACCTACGGCACCATTGTTCTCGAAAGCGGAGCGAAAGAATCCAAGGTCAAAGACCCTACTGAAGCGAATCTGGTCAACGGAATTCTTAAGGTAGTCAAGGACCAACAAAAAGTAATCCGGTTCATGGAAGGTCACGGAGAAAAACGCATTAGTGATGAAGAAAACCAGGGCTTGTCAGTTGTCAAGGAAGCTTTAGAGAAAGACGGATTCCAGGTTGAAAGCTTCTTACCGCTTCAAGCAGGCGAAGTTCCAGCAGACACAAAACTTCTTATCATTCCAGGCCCCGAAAAACCTGTTGCAAAGGAAGAGCAGAAAATAATTGAGGACTATCTGAATTCAGGCGGGTCGGTGCTTTTGCTTCTGGACCCCCAATCCAAATTCGGAATGGAAGACTTGCTAAAGCGGTGGAGCATTGATATTCCTGATTCGTTTGTCATCGACCCCATGTCCAAACTATTCGGGGGTGACTACGCCGCGCCGGTGGTCAGTCAGTATATCGTTCATGACATCACCCGCGACTTTGTGCTCCCAACCATTTTTCCTCTTCTGCGCATGGTAAAAGCCGGGAAAGTTGATGGCATAAAAACTACCGAGTTCCTGCAAACAGGGGCAAACAGTTGGGGTGAAACTAATCTGGTCGCTCTCAACGAGGGCAAGTCCCAGTTCGATGAAAAATCAGATTTCAAGGGCCCCGTCCCCGTGGCGGTCATCTCCACTCGAGAAACACCCATTCAAGATCCAAAACTAAATCCTGACGGCGATACGAAAACTTCTACTACTTCTAAAAATACCAGACAAGCCCAACTGGTAGTTATCGGAGATTCAGATTTCGTGGGCAACAAGTATTTTAATTTTTCCGGAAACGGTGACTTGTTTCTAAACACCACCTCGTTTCTGGCGGAAGAAGAAAACCTTATCTCTATACGCCCCAAAGAAAGGAAGAACACTCCACTTTCCCTGACAAGTACTCAGGGGGTATTTATTTTAATGCTGGGAGTTTTAACGCCATCCCTCGTCGTTTTAATGGGAATAAGAACCTGGTGGAGGAGACGTAGTCTATGAAATTTAAGGGAACGATTACGTTAACGATAGCGTTTATCGGAATCGTTCTTTACTATTTCCTGATAGATGTGCCAACAGCGGAGCGAAAAAGAGAAGACAAAATACGCTCTGAAAAAGTCCTGCTGTTCGAACCGGGTGATGTTGACACCTTTTCCATCATTAAAAATAAAATCTCCATCACATTAAAGCGCTCAAGCACCAGCGAGTGGCAAATGACCGCACCGGTCAATGCGAAAGGTGACACTGCCGCCGCCTCAACCTATCTATCTTTTCTCAACAACCTCAGTTTCACCCGTGTCGTTGATGACTCTCCTAAAGATTTAAGTATCTTCGGACTCAACACGCCCACCCTTAAAATTTCCTTCTCAATGAAAAATGGAGGGACTCAAGGAATTCGAGTAGGTGACGACCATCCAATGGGCAGTAAAATCTATCTAGCCCGATCAGATGAAAATACAGTCCTCTCGGCAACAGTCGCCAGAAACAATCTTGATCGAAGTGTTTACGACTTGCGCGATAAAACCATACTCAGTTTTGAGACTTCGAAAGTCACCAAACTGGAATGCACTCGTGATGAGAAAACCCTTGTGCTGGAAAAAGTTGAGGCGTCCTGGAAATTATCGGAAGAAAAAAACAGCGCCAAGGGAAGTGAAAACGAAATATCAAATTTTTTAAACAGCATTCGGGCCGCACGCATCAAGGAATTCGTAGAAGAGCATCCCGAACAACTCGCTTCTTACGGATTAGATAATCCAAAACTTATTCTAAAGGTGATCAGCGCAAAGGCAAGTGATCCACTCACTTTACTGATCGGGAAGAAAGGCGAAAATGGATTCTACGCCAAAATACTTTCCGGAAAAAATGTATTCATCATAGAACAATCATTGTTCAACACTCTAAACAACAGTCGGTTGGTGGATTTCGCTGACAAGTCACTGGTCAATTTCAGCGATGACGAAGTAGCACGCCTGAACCTCCGCATGGACGATGAGGCAATTCACCTGATCCGTGATGAAAAAGATTTACAAAAATGGACCATCGAGAAACCTGTGAACGCACAGGCCAGCACGGCAACAGTCAACAGCCTGCTGTTTGACTTAAAAGACACACGCATCGTGGAATTTGTAAAAACATTTGTCACCAACCCGGAACCCTTCGGTTTCGATCCGCCAGAAAAAAAATTAACCCTCACCTACAAAGATGGGAAAACATGGTCGTTAATACTTGGCAACCAAACATCAAGCGGAGAACATTATTTTGCGAGGCGAACAGGTGAAGAAGTGGTGTTCACACTCAAGCGGTCTTCCATGGAAACCATATTTCGCTCCCTGAATGATTTGAAAGACAAGACACTCCTTGAATTTAATAAAGATGAAGTCCGGCAAATTAAAATTCTTAAACCAGAACAAACTTTCGTTTTAAAAAAATTTGAAAAAGAATGGAACCTTACCCAACCCGAAAAGCTTGACGCTGTCCCCGATTTCATAGGCAATGACATACTCTGGACACTGAATTCCCTGGAGTTCGAATCCGCCCTGTCAACAGATCCTGGCGATATGATCACCGGCCTCGGCCAACCCCGGCTTGCAGTCGAATTGTTGGATAAAAAGGACAGGGTTCTCGCCCATATGATGGTGGGAGGAGCCGTCGCCAAATCACCCGATCTTTACTATATCCAAACCACGAGCAATCCCACAATATATACGGTTAACAAGCGAATTCTTAGTGAAATCCCTGGTAATATCAATAAATTCAAAGTCCAATCCAAGTCAGAGTGATTTTGACTTCCCTGACCCCAAAAGTCTCTCATTTCCCCAGAAATAAGGCTACTTTATAAGGGCCAACTTTAGCCCAATCTACACAATATATAGTGCCAAGCCCCTCATTGCCCCCAGAAATTAAAAAAAATTAACGGAATAGTGCAACCGAAAACAATTACTTATGGCATAATTTTGCTCTTTCGAAAATTTATCCCTTGACAGCTACCACATGTAGTGGTAGCTTTCGAGGGACATACAATATAAAGGAAGATAGTGTACAGATAGGTCTGTTTAGTTACCTTTGAAAAAACGATAAAAGCATACAGGATTATGTCGTATTTTAAAAATAACTATTTTACAAAACTGGACGACCTTAGAACTCACCCTGGGCGGGTTACTAAGAAAGATGCTTCTGTGGAAGGTATGGTGCGTCCCATGGTTTTGGTACTGGACAGTCTTACGGCTGTTGGGAAGCACTCGTGTTACAACCCCTTCCCAAACCCCCAAATGCATGAGCGCCGGCCGAATCCTCTAAGATTTCATCGGCAGAAGAAGTTCTTCCAATCGGCGTACCATAGAAGCCCTTTTGCCCGTTCCCTGCATTCCCAAATGGGCCTGCATAACGGAATAGTAGCCCGCCATCCTCTTTTTGCTTTAGAACAGTCCGCCTCTGGCGGGACCTCTATTTAAAGCCCTTCGGCTCCCGTCAAGGGCAGGATGTTAAAACGATTTTTGTACAATTGCTTTAAATGAGAGGTTTCTTCAGGGCGGACTTTTCATCTCCCTCCCGTCTCCCTCCGCATTAATATTTTTGCGCGGCAAACCCACTTCGATTATAGTTAGCGCATCGCCCAGAAACCTGCTTCCAAAGGAAATCTTTTATATGACTCAAAAAACGTGCAAAGTAACCGGTCCGTTTGTGCCTTCGTATTCCCATCCCGGAGACGCGGGAGCAGACTTAAGAGCCTCAGAGAAAACCACTGTGCCGACCCGCGGAAAAACTCTGGTTGCAACCGGACTCCACATTGCCCTGCCGGAAGGACATGTCGGCCTTATCTGGCCGAGGAGCGGTCTTGCCGTCAAGCATTCAATTGATTGTGGCGCGGGAGTTATTGATGCCCAATACCGTGGCGAAGTAAAAGTCCTTCTCTTTAACCACTCTGATCTCGACTTCCAGATCGAACCGGGTGACCGCATCGCTCAGCTGTTAGTTCAGAAGGTTGAAAGCATCAACTTCCTTTCCGTTGACGATCTGGACGATACGGCACGAAACAAAAAGGGATTTGGATCCACGGGCAAATAATAATTAGAGAGAGCCAATGAAGGTCACCGTCAACCAATCGGAAATAGAACTACTCCAGGGAGATATCACAGAAAGTGATACCGATGCGATAGTCAACGCCGCCAATTCTTTTCTAATGATGGGGTCGGGTGTGGCCGGTGCCATCCACAAAAAAGGAGGACCCGGCATCCAAGAGGAATGCAATATAGCAGGAGGTTGCTCCGTTGGTGATGCCGTGGTTACAAGTGGAGGAAACCTTAAAGCAAAATACGTCATCCATGCGGTGGGACCGCAGTGGGGCGAAGGAAAGGAAGACGAAAAACTAAGAAGCGCTACCATCGCCAGCCTCAAACGCGCGGAAGAATTACAGCTCGCTTCCATTGCCTTGCCAGCACTCAGCACAGGGATTTTCGACTTCCCCATAGACCGTGCCGCCCGCATCATACTGAGAGCTATTTGTGATTACCTGAACAAACCCACCCGCATTCAACGTGTTGTTTTAATACTGTTTGACAGTGGAGGGTTCGATATATTCAGAAAAACTCTGGAGTCTACAGATACCCGGTAAATCGATTCTCTTTGACAAAATATCCTTTATGGTGTCTATTAGAAAACAGGTCGGGGCAAGATGCATCGACTCTGATTTCAACTGCTCTATGGTGAGATTACTATGCCCAAATTTCGCAATTGGCTCGAAGAATGGTTTGGCATCCCCGCCGATGAAGATGATAATGGCAGTCCCCCAAAAAGGCCCTCGTCTGACTCTGGCACATCCGGCGAGTTCCATGTTCTCAGGGTTCAACCCACACCAAACCCAAACGCGTTTCAGTTTGTAATCAACGCACCGATTGTCGCATCGGGTACCCGGACATTTGAAAGCGCCGACGATGCCAAAGGGGACCCGTTTGCAGAGGCGTTGTTTCAGATTTACGGTGTGGAAAATGTTTATCTCAAAGAAAGTTTTGTTACCGTCACTAAATCAGAGACTGTTGGCTGGCATGCAGTTTTTGAAAGAATAGGCGAGACCATAGAAGAGAAGATCCGTTTTTACGACACCTCCGATGAGTCTCAAGCACCCCATGAAGAACCAGAGTCGATCCTCGATAAATTCCACAAAGAAGATTTTCCGAATTGCAACGAAGAAGAAAAAACCCTCATCGTTGAAGCCGTGCTTGACCAGGCTATTCGTCCTGCTCTGGCTAATGATGGCGGCGGACTCGATGTATTGGGGATTGAAGGGAATATAGTTAAGGTCCATTACCAGGGAGCCTGCGGCACCTGCCCCAGTTCGACCACAGGCACGCTGAGTTATATTGAAACTTTTCTCAAAGATACCCTCCATTCAGACCTCACCGTTCTGGCACAATAATAATAGTTTGCTTTAAAAGGTCTTCTCAAAGCCATTTGCTTTCCGATTTTTCGGGATGGTAGGTGAGTATAAAATCGAGAGCCTCTGCCGGGCCGGGGCAGATCGTGAACAATTCCAACGTGGACGCTTTAGCAAACTTAAGGTCAACCATTTCCTTAAGATTGGCAATCAAACCATCGTAAAATTTATTTGTGTTAATGAATACCAGCGGCTTATTTGTAAGACCAAGTTGTTTCATAGACATGATCTCCATCGCCTCTTCCAATGTCCCAATTCCCCCCGGTAGCACAATGAAAGCAGAGGCACGCTCATCCATGATAGCTTTACGACTACGCATATCTTCAGTGACAATCAACTCATCAGCGTCAGCATATTCAATCTCCTTGTCCTTTTTACGGAAGAATTCAGGAATAACCCCAACGACCTTACCGCCCTCAGCATGAACCCCGCGGGCAACCGCTCCCATTAAACCGATACTCGCGCCTCCATAAACCAGTTCGAATCCCAGTCGAGCGATTTGACGCCCAAGGTCCGTTGCAACTTCATGATACACCCCGTCAACTGCACGGCTGGACGCGCAAAACACACAAATCGACTTCATAACAATCCTTTCATCTGCATGATCTTCCTTTTCCGACCCAATTCAGCATAGCAAATCTAATTTGTTCTTCCAGCAACATAATTTCTTAAAACGCCATAATTCCCGATTTATCCAGATGATTGCCCTCCATTTCTCCTGTTAGGAATACAAAAACCCACCGCATAAAAAATATTTTTCCCGTAGCAGTTGCAAGGGAATGAACTTCGGATTATGCTATGAGTTAGGACGTATTATTTTCCTTTATGGAGAACACTATGCGTAACAAGCTTATCCTGCCCTTTCTATCGATACTCATCCTCTTCCAAGCAAGTTGCTCCTTGCACTCCGGCTCAACCTATGACCGGGGAGAAATGGGCCAGCCACAGAGCTTTACCAAGGGAGTTATCATTTCTGTTCGTGATGTAACAATCAAAGGGACTGAATCGGGTGTTGGTGTCGCCGCAGGTGCCGCCGCTGGAGGACTGGCCGGTTCGCAGATTGGAGACGATTCTACCACCAGCTTGATAGGCGCTATTGGCGGCGCTGTTGTCGGTGGATTGGTTGGAGCAAAAGCCGAAGAAGTCGTCATGCAGGACAACGCCGTCGAAATTCTTGTTCAACCGGATGTCGGCGAACCATTTGCCTTTGTCCAGGTCAATGAAGAAGAACTAAAAGCTGGCGAACGAGTATTGATTATTAATTCAGATAAAATGAGAATCGTCCGGGATCGGTCCGCTGTCAATTAAATAAGGAATGACGAGGTTATAGGCTTATTTTAAAGCTTATGCTAGGGGTCTTGGAGAAATTTTGAGAAGAAATGAAAAGAGATAAAAAACCTAATCCTTTTCATCGGGCGAGAAGAGTTTTTTGTATTCGCTGATGGCGTAACGGTCAGTCATACCTGAAATATAGTCGCAGATGCGCCTTTGCAGGGAATCGGCATTCTCCTCTTTCTGCACCGACTCGGGCAAAAGCCCCACATCGCCAACGTAGGCATTGAATAATTTCGTAAGGTAGATTTCTGATTTAAATTCCATACGTTTCACCTTGCGGTGGTTGTACAGGTTTTTATGGAGAAATTTTTTCAACTCTCCGTTCTTTTCGACCATCTCAGAACTGAACCCTGCAACTCGTTTCTTTGCGTTGCGAATGTCATTGACGCTTTGAATTTTGTTTGATTGCAAATTCTTCAAGGTCGTCTGTCGAAAATCGGTTATGAGGTCGTTTATGATCAGGCGGACAATTTGATATTTTTTAAGTTTGGAATCCAGGTTGCTGTATTTTTGATCCAGTTTTTTTTCGTGTTCCCGCCACAGGACCAGTTTCCGAACCAGTTCAAGGTTGAGCAGGCCTGACGTTATGCCGTCATCCAGATCGTGCGCGTTGTAGGCTATCCCGTCCGCGCAGTCTGCAACCTGAGCTTCCAGAGATGGGTAGCGATGACCTTCCATTTCCATGATCGGGTTGTCAGAATCTACCGAATGCTTACTGATACCCTCCTGCACCTCCCAGGTTAAATTGAGTCCGCTGAACTCGGGATATCTTTTTTCCAATAGCTTGACCACTCTCAACCCCTGCTTGTTGTGTTCGAATCCGCCATGGTCTTTCATCAATCTATTAAGAATATTCTGTCCGGTGTGCCCAAAGGGAGGGTGCCCCAGATCATGGGACAATGCGATAGACTCTGCCAGGTCTTCGTTGAGTTGCATGGATTTACAAATGGACCGGGCGATCTGCGCCACTTCCATGGAGTGAGTGAGACGGGTGCGGTAATAATCTCCCTCATGGTAAACAAACACCTGCGTCTTATATTCAAGCCTGCGGAATGCTGAGGAGTGGATAACACGATCCCGGTCCCTCTGAAATCGTGTCCGATAGGGATGCTCTTTTTCTTTATGCTTGCGGCCCCTGCTGTCGCCGCTTTTAACTGCGTAGGGCGCCAGGCTTTTATTCTCCAAACCTTCTATATCCTGTCGTTTGATCAACTTGCCATATTCCATCGAATAGTCTCTGTCTGTTGGGATTCAAGGAAGAACTCACAGATTCTAACAGATTCAGCATTTGTTTTCTTTAATCAGGAAAAGCTGAACTATCTGTGAAAAAGTAAGGAGTAGGTGGGAGAGTTCGTCAAGCAGTCAAATCCTGGGCCAACTGGTCCCAGTCGGTGTTGTCGACTTCCTTTTGGGTAATGGGTCCAAACTTGTCAAATTCTTCGCGATCCAGTTCGCTGAAGGTTAACCTCTTAAAAGCGAGCATGTCTTTCAAATTTTCTTCACATTTTTGCTCTGCGGTCGAAGGTTCTTTGGGAAATGAAGCCATGTCGGCAGATTCAAGTGTCTCGGATCCATCTTTCAGATCACCCAGTGACCCCAGGACATCGGTAAAGTTACTGACTATCGACGCTCCCAGGTAATTCACATCCTTGTCGACTGATCGAAGGTATTCGTTATACAGATCATAATGAGTGAAACGATAGGCACTTGCCTTGCTGGCTTTGAAGAAATCCTCTGCGGCGAGTCGGTTCTGTCCTTCTTTCAGATACAACCTGCCTCGGCTGACGAGAGCGAGAAAATGATCCGGCTTTAAACTCAGAACCATATTCAGGTTGAGCAGGGCGATTGCTGTTTTCCCTTTATCAAGGCAGATTAATCCCTGATGCAAATGTTTGCGAACATCCGAGCCTCTGTTTTCCCAATATTGAAATATTGGTTCCAAGGCAGGAAAAACCAGTTCTCCCAAACGAAGCCTCAAACTACTCACAGTACTTCCTGATTTATTACATCCCGTTTTCGACATGAGAGGACTTTCTCTAATGGGAACTCTGGACGCAGTTCTTGCTGATAATGATGATATTGGATGGGGTTGATTCTAGCCAAAAACCCTTCTTTCGTCAAACTTAATCAGGCTTTCCCACTTGTCCATGAAGTGTATAAGTTATCATCGGTCACAGAGCAGATATCCTTAATCATTTAATTTTCTTGATGTTATCTCTTTTTTGACATAGATTAAGTCATCATGATATGTCCAAGTTGCGAATACCCAAATTTCAAAATTGTGCCCAAGTGCGCTAACTGCGACTTCGATTTCAAGAAGTTCAAGGGAGAAGCCCCTTCTTCGCTCGCTAAGGTGGGGTTTACCGTTTTTGCGGGCACTCCTGCGGTCGCTCTCGTAGAGGCTGAGCCGGAAGCCGCCGTGGCAAGTGAGGAGTCAAGCCCTGATGGTGATCTGGCAACTGCGGATTCAGAAGTGGATACGAAGGATTTCAATGATGTCGCTGTTGAGCCTGACCTTGAATTACCTGAAGCTGAAGAGGTGACACTTGATCTGGGTGGTGAGGAGGTTGAGTTGCCGCCCGTTACGGAGGAATTGGCTCTTAGCCCTGAACTGGATGAGGAAATCTCTCTCGACCTGAGTGAAGACACCCCCGGTGAAACGGCTGTAGAAACCGATATAGAGTTTGAATTGGAAGGTGACGACTCCCCCACTGTTGAAGAAGAGGCCGATACCTCTGCCCCGGAGATTGAAGATTTGGGTCTGAAAATTGAGCCTTCTGACGACCTTGAGCCTCCTGCTCAATAATTTCTATAAAATCCTCTCTTAATTCTTAGATTCCACTGCTTTTTCCCGACAGGCTAACAATATTTCCTTTGCTCCCCATTAAGAAATCAACTATGTTCTCTAATACATAAAAACAGATAATTGAGGTCTCATACAATAGTATCTTTTTGCGATGAGGGCTTTTTTTGCCTCGATATATTCAAAAAAATTGGATTTTGAGGTGGTTTTCCATTATATATATAGGCTTACGTTGCATCATCTGATCCCCAAATGGAATCCGAAAATAGTCTCAAGGCTTCCACCAGGCTTAGGGTTGGTAAATAACCCGTAAATCCCCCCAGATACCAAGCGGTTTAGGATGTGCCAAGGGCCGGGTTTCTGTAGCGTACCCGGCCTCTTTGCCAGATGTTGCTATTCTGAATGTGGCTGGGGTTTTGTTTACGAATCCGTTGCAGGCGAATGGGGAATCCTGAATATAAGATTAGGAACCCTAGCAAAGACGTTACTTAAAGAAAACGTGGCATCCCATGAGGGCTGTTGGACATAGCCACGAGTAATAAAATCCATTTGTGGGATTTGGTCTTAACCTCCCGATCCAAGGGAAAAATAAGGAAACGCGAAGAATGAAGAAAAAGTATCTATTGGCACCCGGTCCTACCCCGGTACCCGAACACGTTGCTCTGGAAATGGCGCAACCAATGGTGCATCACCGCACCCCACAGTTCAGCAAAATATT
>CAJWQP010000034.1 GCA_913045445.1 uncultured Nitrospina sp.
ATGCAGTATCCGTAAGGATGAGGGGGAAATGAAATCAGCTTCCAAATCTAATGCAGGAAATTTGCGGAAGTCGTTGACTGATGCCGAAAGAAAATTATGGTCCTCCTTTCAAAACCACGGATTGGGAAATTTTAAATTCAGACGTCAGGAGCCAGTGGGAAAATATATTGCTGATTTTGTATGTTACGAAAAACGCTTGATAATTGAATTGGGTGGCGGCCAACATGCGGAGCAACAAGAAAAGGACGAGGCGAGAACGAATTGGTTGGAGTCACAAGGGTTTAAGGTGCTCAGGTTTTGGAATAACGAGGTTTTAAACGAAACAGAAGCTGTGGTGCAGGTGATACTTAATGAATTAGAAGAGGAGCCTAGATTTGCCCCCTCACCCCAACCCTCTCCCGCCAGGGGAGAGAGGGCTTATCTGTCCCTTGGTTTGATGTAATGGTGTATTTCACCTATTTATTTTCTGCGATAAACTCCACGTTGAACTCTGGAAATTTTTCCCTCGTTGTATAAAATTGATAATATTTTTCTCGTTTAACATTCATACTTGGGTTGACCGCCTTTTTCCCAAGGCTCCATATGATTCGCAGTGCAAATCGGATTTTCTTTGATTTGACTATAAATTGTTTGAAGAGACACAGGTTTGCCGCCAGCATTTTCAATTATTTTATATATTTTCCCTTTCCAACTCACTTCACAATCACTCCGGCGTAACCAACGACATGGTCCATGTCGCCGCTCACTTCTCCCGAAGTCATATATTGAGCCAGGAGCGCTTCTTTCGCGCCCATCTTATCAGCGCACATCAACATGACCGTGGTCGGATTGATCCCGCACATTGAAATATTTTTATCGTGTACCGTGTTGTAGAGTCCCCTGGCATCCAGCTTCAATATCTGCTGGATGGCGCTTTTATCTTTTTTCGATGCGCTTGCATGCGTTTCATAATGGGTCATGTCTGAACTCGCAACGATAAGGACGCTACGTCCGGTTTGTCTAACGGCCTTGACGATGCTACGGCTTATTTCCTCACACTCATCGAGTCCTAGTCGCATCATGCAGATGGGAACGATTTTAAACTCATCGCGATAAAATTGCAGGAAGGGCAATTGAGTTTCAAGCGAATGTTCCTTCTGATGCGCCTGATTATCTTTTTCAGCGATTATAGATGCCTGGCAAATCGCATTGGCGAGTTTGCCGTCAATTTCAATATCGCCCTGCGGCATGTTCCAAATTCCTTCGCTCATGACAGAAACCCGCTCGCCCAGCCCGGTGTGGTTTGGACCCGTAAGGATAACCGTGTTGGGAATTTCAATGCGTGAATAGACGGCTCCCGCCACATCACCGGAATACATGAATCCTGCGTGAGGAGATACTATGCCGATGGCGCGAATTTTTTCCAGCGATTTGTTCGCGGGATTTTTTTTAATGTGGCGTTTCACTTCTTCCGTCAGGGAATGGGCATCGCCAGAATAGAAGCTTCCCGCTACAGCAGGTTGTCGGTTCATGAGTCATCACCTTCGTTGTTTCTGACTTCTCCGGTCATGGGGACAAATATTACGTAGGTCACAAAACGTTTTTCCAAACCATTTTCCGTCTTGGTCAGCGCGACAAGTTCCTGCGATGTACGAGTTTGTCCAAGTGGCATGACAAGAAGTCCTCCAACCTTAAGTTGGTTGATGAGAGGTTCCGGAATTTTCGGGGCCGCCGCAGTGATAAGGATGGCATCGAAAGGGGCCGCTTCCTTCCAGCCCTGGTATCCATCGCCATGTTTTACTTGCACATTCTGGTATCCCAGTTTATTCAGCAACTCACCCGAATCCCGCGCCAGGGTTTCGATGATTTCTATACTATAAACTTCCCGTACGATTTCACCCAGCACAGCGGCCTGATAACCCGACCCTGTTCCTATTTCCAGCACCTTGTCGGTCGAACTCAATTCTGCGGTAGCCGTCATCAAGGCGACGACGTAGGGTTGCGATATAGTTTGGTTTTCTTTGATCGGCAGGGCAGAGTCGGAATACGCGGATTCGATACTATCAGGTCCGACAAACAGGTGTCTTGGAACTTTGCGCATTGCATCGAGTATCGCAGGATCGTGAATTCCACGACCTTTGATATCTTTTCTGACCATCTGTTCACGGGCTATTCTGTAAGAATCAGGTTTTGCCGCCGGGGCACAGGTCACCATGAGAACGGTGACAGTGAGGAAAAATGAGACAGGCTTAAAGTATAAGACCGTTCTTCTTAAGCCAATCCTCTGCATCGAATCGTTCGTTGAGGAACTCTTCGAAATCGATTTCACGCTTGGAAAGTTTGCGTCCATCGATAAATTGTGACCTTTCAGGGGTCTTCTTCCGACCTCGTTTTTTAGTAACGGGTTTTTCTACAGAGTTGTCCTGCTCTATTTTCATTTCCAGCGATTCGGTGAGTACTTGCATTTTCAGAACCAGAACCATGAAGCTCTGCGGACAGATTTCATCTTTCTTCTGGATTTCTTCTACTATCTTCCGGACTTTCTCCGAAGTCATAACAGCTTCGGTGATAGCTTTTGACAGCTTTTCAAATTCCGGCTCGGAATCGTGGGAATGGCTCATGAACGTCCCCTTTCAAAGGCTTTTAACACTGTAGGAAAGCATTGCGGTTCAGACTGGTTACTCAATCCAACATAAACTTGTAAGTCTGCGATGTCAAGAAGCATTACCAGCGGAGATGGATAGATTCACCTCACTCAGTCAGACTCAATATTTGGGAACGGAGGGGTCGATATTGTCAGACCACGCTTCGATCCCACCAGCCATGCTTTTGACATTCTCAAAGCCCATTTTTTTGAGGGCTTTCACCGCTTTCAGACTGCGTACCCCCGCTTTGCAGTGCAATATGATTTCGTCATTCTGGGAAAGGCCGTTGAGGTTTTTCGGTTTCATTTCCTCAATGAGTCCCAGTGGAATGAGAACCGATCCATCAATCCGGCAGATATCATATTCCGAAGGTTCCCGCACATCGACCAGTGTGAATTTGCTCGACCCATCCAGCTTCAGCTTGACTTCCTCAGCAGGGATTTCAAGTGCCGCATTTTCGGCTTCCGCTTCTGCCGCAGAGGGAATACCGCAGAACCGTTCATAGTCGATCAATTCGGTGATCGTAGGGTTCTCCCCGCAGACGGGGCAATCTTTGTCTTTACGCAATTTCATTTCCCGAAACTTCGTCGCCAGCGCATCGAAGATCATCAAACGACCCACGAGGGTTTCGCCCTTGCCGAGAATAAGCTTAACAACTTCGGTCGCCTGGATGAGGCCAATGATTCCAGGGAGAACTCCCAGCACGCCGCCTTCGGCACAACTGGGGACCAATCCCGGTGGCGGCGGTTCAGGATACAGACATCGATAGCAAGGGCCTTCCTTTGAATGGAACACCGATGCCTGTCCTTCAAAACGAAGGATACATCCATAGATATAAGGTTTGCCCAGCAGGACCGCCGCGTCATTCGCGAGGTAGCGGGTCGGGAAGTTATCCGTTCCATCCACGATGATGTCGTAGTCCTTGAAAATCTCCATCGCGTTTTCAGATGAAAGCCGGGTGTTGTAGGTGATGACTTCTACATCCGAGTTCATATCCGCCAGACGGTCCTTTGCCGAGTCCACTTTCAATTTGCCCACAGTAGATTCACCATGCATGATCTGGCGTTGGAGGTTGCTTTGATCGACGATGTCAAAATCGACGAGTCCCAGCGTTCCTATACCGGCGGCGGCAAGGTATAAACCCAGCGGCGACCCCAGCCCACCGGTGCCAATGCACAATACTTTGGCGTTGCATAATTTTTCCTGGCCCTCGACCCCCACTTCAGGAAGGAGCAGGTGGCGGCTGTATCGGGCGATCTGATCTTGTGACAAGCCCATAACATGTATCCGATAAAAAGGTTTCTCGAAGTTGCAATATGCTTATTGGAGATTAGAGTCTATCTTAACAGAAAGGGTTCGTCAGGCCAAAAATTTCCCCCCCGGTTGGCATAGCATCTGTTGGGCCTCTGGCCCCTACAGAGACTTGGTCCCTTAACGCCTGTCTTATTTCATCGCTTCACTAAATGCGTTTTCGAATCCACGGATGGAGCCTTCCAAAACTTTGTCAGGGACGCAGTAGGATATTCTGAAATATCCGGGCGAGCCAAATCCGCGTCCTGGGACTACGAGAACTTTCTTTTCCGCCAATTTTTGCACAAACGCGACTTCATCTTCGATGGGCGATTTGGGGAACAAATAAAACGCTCCCTGTGGTTTCACTACGGAATATCCGATGCGAGTGAGTTCGCCATAAAGGAAATCGCGTTTTTTGCGGTACATCTCCGCATCCACTGAAACATCCTGCACATTTTTCACCGCCCTCTGGATCAGTGCCGGGGCGTTGACGAATCCAAGCACCCGATTACAAAAGATGAGGCCGGACATAAGGCTCTCGGCATCGGCACATTTCGGGTGAACCGCCACGTAGCCTATTCGTTCCCCGGGTAAGGCCAGATCCTTGGAGTGGGAAGTGATGTAAATGCTGTTTTCATACAACTCCATAATGTTGGGTGTTTCCACTCCATCGAAAACAATTTTCTTATAGGGGTCGTCGGAGATGAGGTATACCGGATTCCCCGTATCGCTCGTATGTTGCCTGAGAACCTCTGCCAGTTCTGTCAGCATGGCTCTGGAATAGACCACGCCTGTCGGGTTGTTGGGGGAGTTGATGATGACGGCTTTGGTTTTTGGTGAAAGTGCTTTGCGAAGCTCGTTAAAATTGAGGCTGAAATCTTCGTGCGTTGGTACGATGACGGTTTTCCCGCCGTGGTTGTCGGAATAAAACAGGTATTCGACAAAAAACGGGGAGAACACGATGACCTCTTCATCGGGGTCCAGCAATGCTTTTAAAGTGATGTTTAATCCACCCGCTGCACCGCATACCATGACAACATGATCGGCGGATAATTTCACGCCGGACTCTGCGGATAACGACCCGGCAACCGCCTCGCGCACATCGGTCAGTCCTGCATTGGGCATGTAGCGGTGGAGTCCGGGGGTGGTGTCGCTGGCGGCGGAGACAATGGCTTGCCGGACTTCTTCTGGCGGTTCCACCACCGGGTTGCCTAGCG
Source organism: uncultured Nitrospina sp. (assembly GCA_913045445.1). Taxonomy (GTDB): domain Bacteria; phylum Nitrospinota; class Nitrospinia; order Nitrospinales; family VA-1; genus Nitromaritima. Next base: position 5,135 of record CAJWQP010000034.1, read on the forward strand.
ACAGGTCGAACACATTATCCGCGCCGTGTTCCTGCTTCATGCGCAGGCCTTCCTCAAACATTTTCCTGATCCAGGATGACTTTTCAAGCTTCTCGCTGACTTGGCGCGAAATCGGCATTTCCACCTCAAATTTTAGAGTTTCAAAGGGGGTTCTATAGCTCAAAGACTACTACAGGCAATTCGCTGATCCTTATTAAAGGGCCGCTCATGACCAAAAGCAATTTCTAAATGTGTTTTAGAAAATTTACAAATACCATAAAGCCCCGGCAGGCGCAACTGGCTTGAGTATCGATCCCGTTTCTAATATGCTTGGCAGGTTGCTGAAAAAGTCGAATTGATTAGGTTTCCTGGGTGTCGTGTTGAGCTTGTCGCCTGTGCCGCGTTAAGCGGTAAAGCATGCACCGTTCGACAGGCTCAGGGCGACATTTCTGGATACTTTATCAGGCAAAGGATGTGATCATGTCACCCATCATTCGTTTCAAAGATGTTTGCAAGTATTACCGTGCGGGTAACTCGCAGGTGACAGCTCTGTCCAATGTCAGTCTGGAAATTCAACAGGGAGATTTCGTCTCGGTCATGGGGCCAAGCGGTGGCGGGAAAACCACTTTCCTCAATTGTCTGGGTGGACTCGACTCGCCGGACAGTGGAGAAATTTATCTTAAAGACCGGTTGATGAACAGGATGAATGATGGCGAACTCACGGAACTGAGACGCAGGGAGATTGGGTTCATTTTTCAGTTCTTCAACCTCATGCCCACACTCACCGTTCGCGAGAATGTGGAACTGCCTCTTTTATTGAATCACTCGGCCAAAGTTAAGAGCAAGCAGGTACACACGCTTTTGGATTATGTCGGACTCCTCCATCGGGCCAGATCGTTTCCGGCGGAGCTGTCAGGTGGCGAGATGCAGAGAGTGGCGATAGCTCGTGCTCTGGTGCATCGTCCCTCGATTCTCCTGGCCGATGAGCCAACGGGTAATCTTGATTCTGAGAATGGAATAAAAATACTCGAATTGATGAAAAAGGCTTCGGTCGATTTTGATACCACTGTGGTCATGGCAACGCACAACGCGCAAATCGCCAACTACGGAAACTGTCACTACGAAATCCGCGATGGCCAGGCTACGTCCGCAGGATAAGGTAGAGGGTAGTTTGTAATAATACTCCCTCTCCCCTTGAGGGGGAGGGTTGGGGTGAGGGGGAGTGATATTGTCACCAGGCTAATAGGTTGAAAATTTTAATCAATGAACTTTCTTTTTTATTTCAGAGATCTTTTTTTCTCGCTTATTTTGCGGCCTGTTTTGCGTGATCCGTTTCGCATGATCATTACGATTACGGGTGTCGCCATCGGTGTCGCGGTATTTCTGAGTATTCAACTGGCCAACAGGCAAACGCTCCGTTCATTCGAGGAAAGCGTGAACCTGGTCCTCGGTCGCGCCGATGCTGTCATTCATGCGGAGGGTATGACTTTCGATGAAAAATTCTTCGGAAAACTTTTACGCGTTCGCAAATGGGTCAAGGCCTATCCGGTTATTGAGGGATACGGAATCGAAGCGAAGTCGGGCGAGGTGGTGGAGATACTTGGCACCGACCTCTTGCAGGACAGCGGCATCCGTGACTTTTCGTTGAAGACGGTGGAAAAAGACCTTAAGGGCCTGCTACCGATCATTATGGACCCAAGGGGAATTGTTTTGCCGGAACAGTTTATTCCCGGAACAAATTATCAACCGGGGGACAGCATTACTTTTCTCATTAATGGTGTGGAAAAAACGTTTAACGTGAACGCCGTGCTGGAGAATAAAGGCTTGGCTCGCACGCTCAACGGGAACTTCGCGCTCATGGATATTGCGGCGGCGCAGTGGGCATTTGGCAGGGTCGGCAAGCTTGATCGTATCGATGTTGAATTTTTGCGGGAAGGGAGTTTCGAGTCGATGCGCGAAAAAGTTTCAGCAGTGCTTCCCGGTTTTCTGCGCATGGATCGTCCGGAAAGAAAGAACAACCAGGTTGAGAAAATGTTGCGGGCGTTTCAGTACAACCTGACCGCGCTCAGTTTTGTTGCCCTCATAGTGGCCTTGTATCTTATTTATAATATGATCGCGTTGTCGGTGGTCCGCAGACGAGTGGAGATAGGGACGTTACGCGCTATCGGGGCGACACCGCTACTCATTGCGAGTATTTTTTTTATCGAGGCCGGGATCATTGGCGCTGTGGGTTCGGTTCTGGGTGTCTGGTTGGGTAAACATTTTGCGCAGTTTTCACTCGACGTAGTATCCATCACTGTCAATAACCTGTACGCGCCGAGTTATGTGACGGAAGTGGAGTTTTACTGGAGCCAGTCCCTGCCTTATCTTTTGTTGGGGATAGGGTTGTCCTTTGTGTCCGCTCTCATACCGGCTATTGACGCGGCCAGGACTCCGCCCACAACGGTGATGCGGCGCGGCAGTTACGACCTCAAGGTTTTTCGTGGGGACCGCAGGTTGACCTTCGCGGCTCTGGTGGTTTTCACAATGGCGGGAGTTTCCAGTCTACTGCCATCTATTGGCGGGTTCCCCTATTTCGGATTCCTGGCAGTATTTCTTATCATCATGGGTATGTCCCTGCTTGCGCCATCGGCGTTGTTGACCGGACGTTATTTACTGAGTGGTGTTTGCAGGAAACTTTTCGGCGGGGAGGGGCTTCTCGCGAGTATGAACCTGTCGCAGAATGTGGGTCGCAACTCGCTCGCTGTTTCATCGCTCGCTATCGCGTTCATGATGATTATCAGCATGTCGATCATGGTGCACAGTTTCCGCCAGACGGTGATTGTGTGGATAGGGCAAACATTGAAAGCCGATCTTTTTGTAAGAGTCGCTGGCGGAAGGGATATTGATTACCAGTACACCCTGCCTGCTGATCGGGTGGCACAGCTTCGAAAAATTTCCGGGGTGGCGGCAGTGGATCTATTCCGTGCGCAGGATATCAGTTATAACGATAAGCCCGCTGTGTTGGGTTCGGGCGATTTCAACGCATTATCCCGATATGGCAATCTGGTGATTAAATCTGGCCCGAGCGCACAGGAACTGTCCGCGTGGATGGTGGGAAAGGACCGTGCGATTGTTTCGGAATCGTTCGCGCTAAAACATGAGGTGGGAGTAGGCGATTCGCTATATCTGGAGACTCCCGGCGGATCTCTTGAACTCAATATTGCTGCTGTGTATTTCGATTACTCAAGAGAACGCGGTTACATTATTATCGATCGGTCTACATTTGTTAAATACTATGGCGATCCTGATATCAACAGTTTCGTCCTCTACCTTTCAGACAAGCGCGAATTGGAAAACGTGCGTCAGGAAATTTTGCAGACTCTTGGCGCGGATTACAAACTGGTCATAAGGTCCAATCCTGAGCTCAAAAAAAATGTGCTTGAGATTTTTGATAAAACCTTTGCCATCACCTATTCATTGGAGATTATCGCCGGCGCTGTGGCGTTACTGGGCTTATTCAATACCCTGATTTCACTTATTCTGGAAAGAAAACGAGAGATAGGAATTCTCCGTTTCATTGGCGGGTTTCGTGAGCAGGTGAAACGTATGGTTCTTGTTGAGGCGGGAATATTGGGGATCATAGGATCAATGATGGGGGTGGTCGCTGGGGGAATCGTGTCCTTGATCCTGATTTTCGTGATCAACAAACAGTCTTTTGGTTGGACGATTCAAGTTCACTATCCATACATATTTATCCTGTTTTCCTTAGTAGTTTTTTGGCTGGTTTCCCTTGTTGCCGGAGTGTATCCCGCCCGCCTGGCAGTGAATCTAAACCCCAAAGAAGCTGTTCGGGTCGAATAACAAGATTTTTCAGGAAACTGCAATTGCAAAGAACTTCCCGTATTTATCAGATAGCCTGGATCCCCTTTCCTCCATTCATACTCCTGCATCAAATACCCTTGCCAATCGGCAAATATTTGATTGGAGGGTGGCTATTATGGTAGCCTTGCCCGATCAATTCCATAATTATCAAGTCTTGAACCGATATTTGTTTGAGTGCCTGAATTCTTGAGGAGGCTATTTCCCTGATGGCAAGCATGGATTTAAATGAAGCGCGTAGCTACGTCAATTATCTGCTGACTCTTGGTATTCGCCGCGAGGAGGCTTTCGGTGCGCTGGCTTTTACCTTCATCAAGGAACATGATATGGAGGCATTGGGTCTGTTGCCTGAAGAGCAGTTCAATCTGCTGATGTCGATTATCCAGGCCTTCGCCCCCGAACCCAAACGCTATACGCAGAAACTGGAACTGTTAAAGAGGGCGAAAGAGTTGCAGGCCCGGACCAGTTACTCCAATCCAGAACTGTCGCGTCAGTTGGATTATGATATCCGTAAAACCCAGGCAGAACTGGATATTTACAACGATGCCATGCGCCCGGCAGGGCAACCGCTGGACAAGCAACTGCTCATCGTGCAGTCTGATGTTCCTGACTACTCTCTTGATATAGCGCAGAAAAGGGCCGGGACTTATTACCAGGAAAAATATCATCTGACAAAAGAAGCCAAAGCTGGTCAGCACTTCAGCGGAGGGCCGCGCAAATTTGAGCCGGATAATGAGGACGTTCACCGTGAATTTCCCGGTGCCTGCGGACCTTTTATGAATTCGCGCGCCAACGCTTTTCACCTGATGCTTCCTTTTGACCTGAAAATAACGCGCAAGCCTGAAGATCCACTGGAAGCCGGGGTGCGTGTGTTTTATTGCAAGGAAGGGTACTCGTTTCCATTGGCTTATGATATGGATAAGCTGGTGAGTTATAACGATGGTCAGGTATTGCCCCTTGATCTTGAAGACCCGAACCTTTTGTTTGTTTCCGCATCGCGGGTTAAGGAACCAGAATTCAAATACCAGATCGGCGATCCCTCTCCTGAAAATCCGCCTGAGTTCAGTTACCCGCGAGCTATCATAGAACGAATGGGAAGCCTGGGAACCTTTCTGCAAATGGTCAGTAACTTTAAAGTGTGGTTCGACGCTTCACGGGTTTCAGTGTTAATTCAAGGTGCGCCCGACTTGCACGAGTACGGTTTGCAGGGCGGAACAGGTTTGATGACTCGCACGCACGCGTCAGACAAGATACCGGCGTACGCGGAATCGACCAAAGAACCCTGGCAGGAGGGGATGAGTTTTAACTTCGTCAACCTGCACCTCCAACTCAGTCCCGGAGCGGACAGCGCTTTCGTTCCGTTTAACACGCCAATTTTTTCTGTGCATCCTGTGCTCAACCGGCAGTGCTTCCAGATCATCAATGCTGAGGATGCGACTCGAAACTGGCAGGAGCAACAGGCGAAAGCAAGGAAATAGCATGCTGTTGACCCTCCCGCCTCGAATATTATTACGCGACAGGTTTAAACTGTTTCACCTGAGTCTTGCCTTGCTTTGTCTGTTTCTTAATGGATGTGATGGTCCGACCAAAGAAGAGAATGTGAAATCAAGCCCCAGTCAGGCCAGCGATCCAGCGGAGCTGGTTAAAAGCGCTGTCAACAAACAAGAGACAGGGGCTTATGATGAGGCCATTAATATCTTGAATCAGGCGCTGGAAATAAATGCCCAGTTTGCCCCCGCGAATTATCAGAAGGGGTTGATTTATGAAGAGTGGGACAAGAGAGAAGAGGCTCTCAAAGAATATAAAAAAGCCATCGAAATAGATCCGGCCTACGATGACGCACGTTTGGGGCTGGCATCGGTTTATGGCAAATCGGTACTAAACGATCTTGCAGTGGAGCAATTATTAAAAGTTGCTGAAACACGAAAAGACGACCCGGAAATTCATTTTAAAATAGCGCTGGAATACTGGTACCTTCAGGATATTCCTAAATCGGCAAACCACTATGTCCGGGTGATAGAGATCGCCCCTGAACATTTGCAAGCGCATTTGAATCTGATCAGTGTTTATGAGCGGATGAAAAACTGGGGGAAAGCTATTGAGGAAATCGAGATCGTCAAGTGGCTCGCCGGAGAAACGCAGAATCAGCCGGCGATGAATATCGCGGAGAGAAAATTGAAATTCATCAAAGGAAGAATGAACTTGACCGAAGAGGAAATGAAACGAAAAACAGAACCCCCCTTTAATTGAGACCAGCTTGCACTGGTGTCACGCTTAATTTATAATTTGGGTCTGTAGCAGATAACTAGTGTCCCTTGAATCTGTCGCAATGATATTTTTTAGGTGGAATCACCTCACTTAATATATTATCGTGGTTTTAAAGAAGTTTTACCCTGTCTTTTTATTTCCTTCATATTTTCCCTGAACTTCCTCCAGAAAATGTCTATGTCAAAAGTCCGTAATTCAGGCTTCATACGCTAAAAGAAAAATGACCAGAGAACAGATTTTTTTAAATGAGCTTTATGGGCCAGTTCAAAAAATTCGGGTCCAGATTTATTGAGTCAGATTCTGTTTAGACGGAGAACAAATGAAGAAGAAGGTATTTTTTTCAGGGATGCTGTTTTTATTGATGCTGTTTGCAGGTAACCTGGAAGCGGCGTCCAATGAAAGCCTGGAAAAAAGGATAGAAAAGTTAGAAGAAAGAGAACGCTCGAAATACAAAAAAGGCGAAAGCGAAATCCTCGTTTATTTCAAGAATGGATTTAAAATGCGAAGCCGGGACAACCAGTTCAAGTTTCAGGCCGGTGGACGCATCATGCATGATTGGGGGTCTTTTGCTGAAAACCAGAAGTTCGAGCAGTCTATAGGTAATCAGGAAAATGGCGCCCGTTTTCGCCGCGTCCGTTTTTTCATGGCTGGCATGCTTTACAATCAGGTCAAATTCATGTGGGATATTGATGTTGATGGTGGCGCTAATGGTGTGACATTCAAAGATATGTATATTTCCTTTCCCCGCATTCCCGTTCTCGGAAACTTTCAGGTCGGTCATTTTAAACGCCCGGCATCTCTGGATTCGGTCACCAGCTCCAAGTATCTCACGTTTTTGGAGCGCTCTTTGGCCAATACTTTTTTCAAAACTCGAAATGTGGGATTCGCTTTTTTCAATCAACATTTTAACAAACGACTCACATGGTTTACTTTTGCCAACAAGGAAACCAGTGAAAGACCGCCCGACTTTACAATTGATGGCGATTGGAATGTCACCAGTCGACTCACGGGGCTACCCTATATCAGCGAAGACTACAGACGCTGGCTTCACCTGGGGCTAAGCTGGAGTCACGAGAATGCAACCAACAACAAAGTGACATTCAGAGGAGCACGCGACTCAGAAATCACCAGCACGTTTTTAACCACTGGTGAACTCGAGGCCGAGACATTCAATATTATCGGCCTGGAAGGAGCTTACAATTGGAATCAATTCGGTATCCAAGGTGAATATGTCCTGACCGATATCGAGCGAAAAGCAGGCGGGAATGGGCTGTTAGATGCTTTTTACGTCCAGGGGAGTTGGTACCTGACCGGTGAAAACCGCCGATATTATCGCAAAAATGGCGCTATCGCCCGGTTCAGGCCGAATCAAAATTTCAGTTGGGATAAAAAATGGTCAGAAGGAAATGGCACCGGAGCATTGCAATTGGCAGTACGTTATTCCGAGCTGGATTTGAACGATTCGGGCGCTGGCATTGCGGGCGGTGAGCAGAAAAGCCTGACATTAGGACTGAACTGGGAGTTGAATCCTATGTCACGTATCATGTACAACTTTGTTCACGCCAAGTTCTCTGATGGAACCGGCGCGGACTCTGGCAAATTGATCTCGAACCTTGTCCGCTTTCAAGTCGATTTCTAACTACCCTTGAAATCACCAATTTGGGAATTGCTGAATAACTTTTAAATCAGGAAGAGAATTTATGGGTATCAGGTTATTAGCGGGAGGATTTGCATTTGCTTTGGCATTCAATTTATCGCCGATGGATGCCTCTGCGGGTAAATCCAGATACATTGAAGAAGAGGTTGTAAATGGAGGATCAATTTCAGGAGTGGTTAATTATGACGGCCCGTTAAAGGATGTTCGTATTGATCTGATGAAAGAAAAAAACGGGGAAACTTGTTCAAAGCATCCAGAAGCTGAGGATGGAGTGCGATTTGATCATAAAATTATGCGCTCGGGCGGTTTGTTGCAGAACGCAGTGGTATTTATAGAAAATATTGAAAGAGGAAAAGCCTGGGAAAAGAAGGACCATGCAGTGGAAGGTAGTGGGTTTACTCAATTTCATTTTAAAAACTGTGACATCTTTCCTAAAATTTCTGTTATCAGGAAAACCGCAAAAAAGGAAAAGGCGGGCAATCTCACAGTGACCACCCATGATGGAGGGGTACTGCATAACCCTATTGGATATTTGGTGTCAGGTGCCAGCCGTAGAGTACTTTTTAATAAACCGTTATCATCAGAGGTGTTAACCGCCGATGCCACAAAATCATTAAAGCGTTTCAAGAGAAAGGACAAACATTTCTTTTTGCAATGCGGTCAGCATAATTACATGGAGGCCGAAGCGAGAATAGTTTGGAATCCTTATTATTTCGTCACAGATGCGAGTGGCAGGTTTAAGCTGAATCAAGTCCCGCCCGGCAAGTATAAGGTCACGGCCTGGCATCCCTATGCCGGGGAACGTACTCAAAATATCACCGTATCAAAAGGCAACGAAACTAAAGCCAGATTTGAACTGGAATAGGGTTTCCCCAGTCGGGGCATCAAACTCCACTCACAGCATTCATGAGTATGTAGAGCGATAGCGTGGGCATATATTTCTTTAAAAGCCCTTGCATGGTATGGGTTTGGTGTGTATTAACAGCATAGTGACAAAACCCCCGTGCTATTGCTACATCATACAGGTATGGTTAAACCCGATAACAATTGGGTGAAGCTTTTCAAAACAACTTATAGAATATTTGCGCCATGAATGATGGAAAATCCAAAATCCTGATCGTAGATGATATATCCGCCAATGTAGATGTCCTGCGCGCTATTCTGGAAAGAAAGGGGTATCAGATTTGTATGGCACCCAGCGGTGAGATCGCGTTGAAGATATTACCGGAGATTGAACCCGATTTGGTGTTGCTGGGTGTCACGATGCCGGAAATGGATGGATTTGAAGTCTGCCAGAAGATGAAGGAAAACCCAGATCTGGCGGATATTCCTGTGATATTTGTAACAGGAAAAGTCGCGACAGAAGACATTGTGCGAGGTTTCAATGTGGGCGGTTCGGATTATGTGTCCAAGCCCTTTCAGTACGAAGAGATTCTGGCGCGGGTTTCTTCTCAAATAAAAATCAGAGAATTAATTCAGGAGAAGGAGGCGCTCATTAAAGAGTTAGATTCTCTTTCCCGAATTGACCCCCTGACCAAGCTGTCGAATAGAAGAGATGTTAAAGAGATTCTTTCCTATGAGCAGTCACGGTTTGAGCGATATGGTAAGGGGCTTACCATAGGACTTGGGGATATCGATTTTTTTAAAAAGATAAATGATCAATACGGACATGATGCAGGTGATTATGTGCTTAAAGAAGTCGCTGTTATTCTCAAGAAAAATATTCGTAAAGTTGACAGCGTAGCCAGGTGGGGCGGAGAAGAATTTCTTATTGTTCTTCCGGATACTACTTTGAATGGCGCCGCGAAGGTTATTGAGAAGATAAGATCATCAATTGAATCATTCAATTTTGAATTTAATCAAGAGAAAATCAAGGTCACTATGAGTTTTGGTGTCGCGTGCCATGCTAATGAGTGCAACCAAATGGAGAGCATTATCAAGCTGGCAGATGACCTGCTTTATAAAGCTAAGGAACAAGGAAGAAACAGGGTGATTACAATGTGATTATTGTTCGATGTCGCCACCCGGACTATTTAGCGGACTCCAGGTCTTTTGGCGGGAGCAAATCTTCCAGAAAATGCCGCTAATTCAGACCGGCTGACCAACCCGGTTTTCTGGTAAATCGATTGAGATTGTTGTTGAACCGTTTTGACTTTGGTATCGCGAAAGTCCGCTATTTCCTTTAAGGAAAATCCCTTCAAAAGCAAAAATCCCACCTCTGTTTCCGCCGGGGTCAGTTTCCAATGAGAAAACTGTTGCTCAGTTTTGACGGATAGCCTGGATAACCTTCAGGCCTTTGCTAATCTCTTTTGAGCGTCAATGTGTTTGTTTCTTGCCAGTATTATAATCCGGTGTTAACATTTTTTATTAGCTAAAGGTAATTTCAGCAGGTAATCCGATGAAGGATTTAACGATAAGTCTCCTGCCACAGGCAAAATATATTTGCCTGATTATTGTATTGGCATCTCTGTTTTATTATCAGCCCTCCCTTGCCATCGAAAGCCGTAAAATAGAAAAAATGATTGAAGAGGCTCCACTACCCGGTGGGAAGGAGGTACTGCTTCAAGAAAGCCATAAGCTTCTAAAGCAGGGGAGGAAATACTACTATAAATTCTGTGTTCATTGCCACGGTCAAAAAGGGAAGGGTGATGGAAGGGCCTCTTATCACCTGTTTCCCGCGCCCAGGGAATTAAGTCTGGGTATATTCAAATTTCATTCAACGCGGACTAATACTCTCCCTCTGGATGAAGATCTGGTTCGTACGATTTCAAAAGGCGTCCCCGGAACGGCCATGCCAGCTTGGGGTGAAGTTCTTAGTGATGAGGCCATTCGCTCCCTGGTGGAATTTATAAAAACGTTTTCCCATCGATTTAGCATGGAACTTCCCGGTCGTAAAATGCCTGTCAGCATGGAACCCCCCTTTGATAATTTATCCGTAACCCATGGGAAAAAACTATACAGCCAGCTACGTTGCGGCAGATGCCATGGAGAGGATGGTGGTAAGGAGGGAAAACTTTCAGGAACTTTAAAGAACTTCTGGGGCAATCCCTCGTTTGTTTACGATTTGCGCCGTGAGACCTCCTATAAGGCAGGGTCGTCGGGAACCGATATCCATCGATCCCTCTTGACAGGGCTGGATGGTTCTCCAATGAACGCTTACGATTATCTCAGTAATTCCGAACGTTGGAATCTGGTTCATTTTTTACAATCAAGATTTATAAATCAAAATCAAAAACCAATATCAGCGGTTACAAAGGTGATTTCGAAAAAAATTTCCAGTCCCATCGGCTTGCAAATGGATGATTCTATTTGGGAGCAAGGGCAGGCAGTCTCGGTGAGTTTAATTCCTGTAAGAGCCCGAAAGAACCCAATTCACCGATTAACCGTAAAGTCACTTCATAATGAAAATAGAATAGCGATCAGGTTAGAGTGGGATGATCCAACGCCTGATGGTATTTCGAATAATAAATTCATAGATCAGAGTGCGATTCAATTCGCCCTTGGGAGCGCAGGTTTATTGGACAGTCCATTTTATGGAATGGGGGAGAAGAAAAGGCCGGTTAATATCTGGCATTGGAAAGCCGATGTCAGGCAGAAAATTATTCAAAGTGGTAAGCCAGAAAATAATCGGTCAGGAATAAAATTAAATTCAAAAGCAGGGATGTTTTTAAGCCCATTTAATGAGTCGTCTGTTGAAGAGTTAAACTCAAGGGGTATTGGAACCTTGACCGTACAATCGCTAAAAGATCAGCAAGTGGAGGGGAGGGGGCACTGGGAAAACGGACGCTGGAGTGTTGTTTTTATCCGGAAATTACAAGCAGTGGGTACATGGGATGTTGATTTTGCAGATAAAGACCAAGTCCTTCTAGCCTTCGCTTTGTGGGATGGAAATAACAAGGACATGAACGCAAACAAAATGGTTAGTTTTTGGCAGATTTTGGATTTGCGGTAATATAATCTTAGAACATTTTGTGAATATGAGTAGATTTCAAAAAATATCGTTGGTTTTGGGAATAATTTTATTGCTTCAATCACCTTCGATTCATGCTGTACAGCTGAAGAGCAATCGTGCTTTGATTCCAGCAGGGGAATTTATTATGGGCACGGATGAAGGCACGGAAATAGAGCGTCCAGTTCATAAAGTTTTTTTAAAGGAATACGAAATAAGTCGTTTTGAGGTGACCAATCTGGAGTTTGAAAAATTTCAACCCCATCATATCCGAAGCGCAAGTTCAGCATGCGATCAATGTCCTGTAACCATGATTACCTGGTTGGAGGCTAGTTCTTACTGTAATTATCAAAGAGGTCGATTGCCAACCGAAGCGGAATGGGAGAGGGCAGGCAGGGGGCCGGAAGGAGCCCCTTATTCTTTCGGTTTTTACCCGGATCGGACCAAAGGCAACTTTGGAAATGAGTTTCAAGCAGGAGTAAAAGCTGTTGATTCATTCTCGCCGAATGGATTCGGTTTGTATAATATGAGCGGAAACGTTTGGGAATGGGTAGATGACTGGTTTGCATTTTACAATAAAGCCGTAGCAGAAAATAAAAACAGGCGGGGAAATTCCAACGAAAAATTGCTTCGTGGCGGCAGTTGGTATAATTCGGCGTATTATGTGAATGTGGGTATGCGCTTCAAGCTCAGGCCAGATGTGAAATTAAACTCCATCGGTTTTCGTTGCGCATGGAACGTTCCATAATAATTGCACTAATCCTCCTGTATTTTCTTAACTGTTAACTATGAGGATTTAAAATGTTTGGCATCAATATTCCACCAACCTGGAATATTCCAGAGAGTGATGCGACCTCGGAAGAGTTATATTTAAACCGTAGAAAATTTCTTGGAAATATGGGGAGGTTTGGGGTTAACGCCCTTGCTTTTTCAATGTTTCCAAGCTTGCTGACGGCCAGCAAGGTTTTCGGTGCCAATTCAAGCGATTCTGGTTTGACCATACCATCGGGAAAAGGCTTTTCTGACATACAGAGCAAGCTAACTATGGAAAACCTGGTCTCGCGTTACAATAACTTTTATGAATTTGGAACTAATAAAAACGATGTCTGGCATTTAGCTAAAAAACTGCCACTGGAAAAGTGGGCCATTAAAGTGGAAGGGCTTGTTAAAAAACCAAAGGTACTGGATCTTGATAAATTGCTCCAGAAAATACCTCTTGAACAACGAGTTTATAGATTGCGGTGTGTAGAAACCTGGTCGGCAATTATTCCCTGGTCGGGTTTTCCTTTGCGGGAACTGATTAACATGCTGGAGCCATTATCATCAGCTCGGTATGTGAAATTTAAAACATTTGTTAACCCCAATATAGCGCCTGGACAAAAAGCTCGGTTTTGGGAGCCATGGCCCTATGTGGAAGGCTTGAGCATGGCGGAAGCAACGCATGATTTGTCGTTTATGGCGACCGGTATGTATGGGCATAAATTGAACCCGCAGAATGGTGCACCGATTCGTCTCGTTGTTCCATGGAAATATGGATTCAAAAGTATTAAATCAATTGACGTCATCGAATTTGTCAAAGAGCCGCCAAACACTTTCTGGCAAACTGTTTCTCCGTTGGATTATGATTTCCTGGCCAATGTAGAACCCGATGTTCCCTATGCTAAATGGGATCAACGTTTTGAAACCCTTTTGGGAAAATCAGAAAAAGAAAAATCAGCACTTTACAATGGTTACGCCCGCCACGTTACCAAATTATATTCCTGAAACAAAAATTCTTAAAGAACACCTTTGGGATTAGAGATATTAATCCAGAGTGCGTTTGGTTTCGGGAGGTTGGCAAAGTTTTTTAATTTCTTGAGGTGAGACTCTTATAACCTTGGCTTTCCAATGTGCTGGGGATCGATTCATTTTAACCCAGGTATCAGCCAGCCGCCCCATATCCCAATTCGAGATGCGAAGCGGGCCCCAGTGCTTTTCCAGTCGCTCGAAGAGGGAGTCGTTGTGAAAATTTATCATAGCCGTCTTGTTTATGATGTCTTCCAGTAAAGGATAGAAATCGCGACCGTGAACGGCAATTCCGTTTTTTTTAGACAATTTTAAAATCTCCAAACCCGGCCCGGTAATAATCTTCAAGCGCAATGCCCCACCCTTATTAAAGCTCTTAACGGGCCACTGTTCAGCTGGGAAAGGAGGGGCAACCTGGTAGTCACCTTCTGGAGGCCCTTGGCTTGAAATAAAGTCTAAAAACTGTTTGTCGATTCTTCCCTTAGCATTAATACCTAGAAAGCAAATCTTTTTGAGTTGAATCGTTTCGCTCAGCAACGAAAAATCTCCGGGGTAATCGATTTTCCCGGAAAGGCGGACTATGATCTCAGAGCCGAGGCATATGCTTGGCTTCACCAAGACTATTGGCGCGATAAAAAATAGTGGGCACAAAAACCTGATAATCCAGAAGGTAGAAAATCGTTTCGCCTTAAAACCTTGGGTAGGATAAAAATTATGCCTCATCGCAAATACTTTCTAATCTGAGATTTCCAGAGAAATAAAGTTGTGGATAAATTCTTTGGAAACATTATTTACATCTATGCCAGGATTCAGACTTGCATCTTTTGGCGAGCTTTTGCCCTGATTTCTATCTCTGGGCAGGTCCGATAAAATCTTCTTGAGATAAGATGACTTAATGGCGAAGCTGGTTTCTTTAGAGGTTCCTTTTAGGTAAGAGAACGATTTCTGGGCAACATCTTTGGTCAGTGCCATCCCCACTACCTTCCCGTCTCTGTTGAACAATGGCCCGCCACTTTGGCCTTCCTTCAGTTCCAGATCAAGCTGAAACACCTTATCGCTATTTTCTACGGCATTTTCAATGAGGATTCTCCCTTGAGATAAGGGTGGATTGAGGGCAGCTAAATTTGAAAAATCCATCGCGTAAACAGAATCTCCTTTTTTGAACAATGGATTGTCTGCAAATGATAATGGATGGAGAGGGTTTTTCGCGGGGTCTATTAACTTAAGAATTGAAATTTTATAAATAATAAAATTACGTATTAATTCGGCTGGAACCGTTTGACCATTGGAAAACCTGACGCGAATTTTCTTGGCATCTTTTATGGAATATGATGAGGTAAACAGGTTCCCCTGCTTTCCTATAAGAAACCCAACGCCCGAAGGTTTCCATTTGTCTTCAGCGGAGGGTGAAGGTCGAAATCCGAAATCCTGAGGGGTCAGCCCAAGTTTTCTGTAAGCTTTAACTAAGTTTTGCTTAACAATGGCTAAATTTCGGTTTGCCTGCTCATCATTCCGCTTTTTGTAGAATAATTCAGCTTTTCTGAAGTGATCTATGGCTTGGATGCCACTGCCGCTTTCAAAAAAAAGTACACCCAGGGCATGGTGAATCTCGGCAGAGTCTGGTTTTGCCTTTAGGGCATGGAGATAGGCCTGGACTGCTCCCTGGGTTTTTCCTTCAATTGATAAATGGAAGCCCTGCTCATATAAATCATCAGCGGGACCTGCTTTACATATTTTTGCAGAAAAATTACCGAGAAATAATACTAAGAGTATTAACAATATTTTTGAATCAAATTTCATCATGGTCGAATGAAAATCTGCTTCAAGGCTGGTTAGATAATCGTTGGTTTCTAACAGGTTAGACTTGTATAGTTGCACATTCAATTTTATTTTTCGTTTTTCTTGGATAGGCTCAAGAAAAAAGGTGAATTTATGCGTTTGCTAGATACTCCAAATATGGGTTCTGCGGAAACTCCTGGGGATTTAAAATAGATTGAAGAAAGCTGACAAGAGTTAATACTCCTCGGGCCTGTGATTGAAGGTATTTTTTTAAGGGCGATTATGGGTTGGGACAATCAAGATGGGAACAGGGGATTTATTGAGCATATCTTCACCAGTGCTACCAAGAAGAAAACGGTCTATAGCCCTTTTCCCCCGTGAACCCAGAATGACCATCTCTACAGCCAGCTTATCCACCTCCTTTAGGATGGTATCTGTGGTGGTCCCTTCAATAAGAAGCGCAGTGCAATCGAACCCACTTGATCGTAATTCCTGACTGAACTGCTGCAGTAGCCGGTGCTCATTATGAAACTTTTTGGCGGCTGCATTCCTTATTTCTCCGGCATCATGGTATGTAACTTCGCTGGAACCCACAGGTAAGAACGAAAGGTCAGGATCTAGGTTTGCCACGTGCAAAAGCCATATTTTTGCAGAAAGAGACTCTGCAAGCTTTTTGGCCTGCTCGACGACTATTTGCGACGACTCGGATAAATCGATGGCGACTAAAATATTCATGGCCCCTCCCACCTTGTTTTCAATTCAGATGTTTCCCACTCTCCCTCTACTACAATATAAGTCGAAAAATCTATTGTTCAATGAAAATTAAAAGCGGGAAAACCAGCAATATTAGCCAGATTAGTAACCTTTCCGTATCTGGCTGAGCATTTCTTTGAAGCTTGCCACATCACCCAAAACGAATTACAATCAACATCCCATGTCAGAGGCAAAAACCCTCAGGTGACAGAAAATCCCGCAAAAAGTGGGGTTATAGTGGGACAAAATAAAAATATGCAGAATTTCCCATTTCCAATTAATCTAATAACCTACTGTATTTAAACAGTTTGCGCCTGTAGCTCAGTTGGATAGAGCAACGGACTTCTAATCCGTAGGTCGCAGGTTCGAATCCTGCCAGGCGCGCCATATAAAACAATTAGTTATAGAAAACTTAGAAGAGTGCTAGGATTTCATTAAGCTAGCAGGTCAAGATTGGGTCAAGTTTTTGCGACGTTTTCTCTGTAAGTTCACCTGAGGCTGTAGCCCATTTTTATGGTGTAGGCTATGTGTAAGACTGTGGGAGGGAAAAGAGTGTTGTGTTGGGTAGCTGGATATGCCTATGGGGGCGGCCACATTCGTTGTTAAAAA
>CAJWQP010000035.1 GCA_913045445.1 uncultured Nitrospina sp.
GTGGTGGGACGGGACGGAATCGAACCGCCGACACGAGGATTTTCAGTCCTCTGCTCTACCGACTGAGCTACCGTCCCAAATGTTTTGAAACAACGCTGTAGCGAGCAAGGATAATTACACAATCACCAAACTGTGTCAATGAATATCCCTGAACGGTGCCGGAGAAAGGATAAAATTGTAATAAAACCAACCATTTGATCCATATTCTGTTACAATTTTCCAGACAGTTCGAGTCAGGAGGCAGTCTATCCCAACAAGGAGTGGAATCCGCCTATGCTAGTTCTCACGCGAAAAGTCGGTGAAAGCATCAAGATTAATGACAATGTGAAAATTACCGTTATAGAAGTAAAAGGAAAGAATATTCGTTTGGGGATCGAAGCTCCTAAAACAACCAAGATTTATCGCGAAGAGGTTTTTCTGAAAATCAAAGAGGAAAACAAAATAGCCGCTTCCACTCCCGCCGAATTTGATCCGGGTTAACTCACCAATTTTGTTAAAGATAATCTGAAAAAACGGAACCGTTCGTTTCGGTCCTTTGGATATTCAAGATGAGGATATCCTTCATTTCCCGGATGCTTTGTACGGATTTGAACAGGAAGGTAGGTTCGTCTTGCTTCCTCTCGATCCTAATATAGAAAGCCCCATGGAATGGTTGCAATCGCTGGAGACTCCCGCGCTGGCCTTCATCGTGACCGATCCATTTATATTCGTGCCTCAATACAACATGGTCTTGAGTGACTCCGGGAAAGATCTACCGAAAATTGAGTCAACCGAATCGGTGGCCATTCGGGTTATAGTCACAATTCCCAAAGTACACACAGAAATGACGGCTAATCCGGTAGCGCCGTTGGTGATCAACCAGCAAAACAATCTCGCCAGGCAAACTGTCCTGACCAGTGCTGAATACGATACCAGGCACTATCTCATGCCCCAGGAGAAAATAGAAAAAGCGTGAGCGCACCTCTAGCCTGATAGCACAATTAATAGTATATATTTTTTTGAATCGTTTAAAAGAAAGGCTGTATCTTACTTATTGATAGCATCCCTGTAGTACTCACCGCCTATCTGTAAAAATTTTCAGGCAAGCGGTTTTTTTTATTTAGATAACAGAGGTAATCAGATTATGACATATAACGAAGAACTGGACGATTTGCTAAAAGATCTGGCGGAAGAATCCAAAAACTTTAAGGCCGCCGAAAACAAGGAAGAAGAGGTTGAAGCGCTAAAAGACCTGCTCGATGTTTTCATGCGGGGAACGCTAAGCGTGCGCGAACAGATTGACAAATACAATGAGCGCCGCTGGAAAAGGTGACTTTCCAAGGTCAATCAGAAAGCCATAAAACTCTTCAGCTTGGGCAAATTGGCAGATTCCCCCAGCTTGGCGGCCGACTCGATATCAATATTGTTTTTTACGACATCCAGTTTTTCCAGAGCCGCCAGCGTTTTCGACTGGAGTAATGCCTCAATCCCCTTGGGGCCAATTTGATTGTTGTACAGGTCGAGTTTTTTAAGATTGTACAGGTAAGGGGAGGTCGCAATAGCTATAGCACCCGCATCGCCTATTTTGTTTCCGCTTAAATCGAGTGAGGTCAGCTTAGACACATTAGCCGAGTCGGCCAAAAGCACAACCCCTTCATCGCCCAGATTATTTTTCATGAGGTTCAGTTCCTTCAGGTTATTGAAGTTTGCCCCCCGTGCTAACATTTGTGCTCCCGCAGGTGAAATACCATTGTCCCACAAAGAAAGAAACTCCAGATTTTTGAAAGTGCTTGATTGAGTTATGATGCGGACACCTTCATCGCCAAGCTTGTTACCTTTCAAAGACATGATAGCGACATTTTTGAGTTCAGGTGTTTCGGCCATGATGGCCATTCCTTTTACCCCAATCTGTGAGTTGTTGAGATTGATGCCTGTGCCGTCGGGACTGGTTCGTTCCTTGATATGAGCTGGGATGTCCGCCGGGGGTCCTTTGGGTCGCCCGTAACCGTGATGGTGTCCCTTGCCTCCACCGTGTTTGCCGCCGCCACTTTTCTGATGTTTGCTCGGATCATACCCGGAGACCGGCTGAGTCAGGAAGACAATCATTACCATTGGGATTGCTACTCGCAAAAAGCGTTTCATGTATAGTTTCTCCTTCTTATGGCTGCAGGACACAGCGGAATCCAATATAACTTTGTTGTTGTTTAGGTAAAGCTTTTCCACGAACGGCAGTTCGCGCGAGGTCCATGTTAGAGTTCCAGGACCCGCCACGCACCACTTTCAACGTTTGACCAAACATTTCATTCTCATGCTTGCTGTTCTGATAGGGTTGGTACCATGCGGAGGTCCACTCCCACACATTACCCGCCATATCCATTACACCGTACGGGCTCTTACCCTTGAGGTAATTTCCAGTCGATGAAGTATATCGGTGTTGATCTTTCAGTCCAAGTACATTGGCTCGCGTTGGATCGGGTTCATTGCCCCAGGGAAACCTGCGGGAGTCTTCACCGCGTGCGGCTTTTTCCCATTCCGCCTCACTGGGAAGGCGTTTCCCCGCCCACAGACAGTATTCCATCGCTTCCTGAAAGTTCACTCCCACCACAGGCTGGTCCGGTTTGTTGAACCTTGAGTTGTCCCAGTACTTGGGCGCGTTTTTGCCAGTGGCTTGCATATATTGTTTATATTTTGAGTTGGATACCTCCAACCGGTCAATATAGTATTTGTTGAGATAAATTTCCTGCGCCGGTGTTTCATCCTGATACCATTCCCTGGAAGCAGAATGAAATGTTCGCACGATCCATTCAATATCTTCCCTGCTACTTCCCATCATGAAAGGACCCTCTGCTATAAGGATCATTCCAGCATCCGGCTGAGAGGTCATCGACTTTTTACCGCTAAAGCCCGGAACCAGACCACCCCATGCGGAGACAGTCCACAAGAGGATCGTAATAAACACAAGCCAGACAATCCCCCGTTTCGTTCGGAACGCGATGGGCTTCCAGAACGAATCATGCCCTCGAACTAAAAACATGGTCGGGCTCCATAGGGTGAAACATCAATGTAACAAAAACGAAGCCGAAATTCACGCCACTTTATGGTGATAGAGCGGATGTGAGATACTGCCGACTTTTATGTCTTATCAGACGGGATGAGCCCAGACTGACGGGCATACTCAAAAATATTTCCTGCGCGAATAATTTCGATGACCTCGCCCAGGGAATTCAGAGTATAAGACTTTCCAGTGGTCTCGTTAGTCAGGCTTTCTTTTTCCACATCAATGATCAGCTTGTCGCCAGTGCGAGTTTCCTCAGCCAGTTTGTCGGGTGTTTCGAAAGGGATGAAGAATCCGCCATCCACAGAATTTCGATAGAAAATACGCGCGTAAGATTCAGCAACGATCGCCTGAATGCCGGCAATTTCAAGACAGGCCGGGGCATGTTCCCGCGAAGAACCACAGCCAAAATTTTTGCCTCCTACGATGATCGCGAATTCAGACTCAAACTTTCCTCCGTTTATGAAAGCATTATTTCCATCGGGCAGTCCCGCGCCATCCGCAGGCACGCCAGAGAGGGCGAACTTGCCATAGTTCTTTTTTTCTTCAGGGTCGCTCAAACTATAGACAAGATGTTCAGCGGGAATGATCTGGTCGGTGTCAATGTCATTGCCCAGCACATAAGCTTTTCCTTCGATGATCTGTTTCATATTTTTTTTAAGGTATCGGTAAAAGTAATATTTCGTTAAAAAATTTGCCAGCCAATGCAAATAAAGATTTTGCATTTGCCGGGTCCAGCGCTAAGTTTGCGACCAGCCCTATTAAATCCCCCTCACCTTTGCCCTCTCCCTCCAGGGGGAGAGGAGTATTTGCTAATTCAACATCTCTCTCGGATCAGTGATGTGCCCTGTTAATGCCGATGCCGCCGCTGTGTATGGCGAAGCGAGATAGACCTCGGACTGCTTCGACCCCATCCTGCCCGGAAAGTTGCGGTTAGTGGTCGAGACCACTACTTCCGTTCCGTGTGTTCTACCGAAAGTGTCCTGGGGTCCGCCCAGGCATGCGGCGCAGGAGGCGTCTCCAATTTCGCATCCGGCGTCTTTGAAAATTTCCATCAAGGTTTTCCCCTCCAGCGTTTCACGTTCGAGGTCCTTGAGTACCTCAGTCGTTGCCGGAACAATGAAAGTATCCACCGCGACTTTCTTTCCACTTAGAAGTTCTGCCGCCGCAAGGAAATCGGTGTACTTTCCGCCCGTACAGGAACCGATGTAAGAACGGTTTATTTTTACATCACGGCATTCCTTCGCCAGCGCTTTGTTGTCAGGCGAATGTGGTTTAGCGACAACCGGTTCCATAGAGGAAGCGTCATAAGTTTTCTTGAGATAATAATTCGCGTCCGAGTCCGATTTATAAACCGTGTATGGTTTGTCCGTTCGTTTTTTTACATAATCAAAAGTAACGTCATCAGCTTCGATGATGGCATTTTTCCCACCGCCCTCAATCGCCATGTTGCAGAGTGTCATGCGTTCTTCCATAGAGAAGTCCATGACCGCTTCGCCTGTCCATTCCATCGTGCGATAGGTCGCTCCATCGACTCCGATATCGCCGATCACCTGTAGAATAATATCCTTGGCCATGATGTAGTCTGGAAACTCGCCGGTAAAATTGAATTGCATGCTCTCCGGTACTTTGACCCATAATTTTCCGGTTCCGAGGATGAACGCGGCGTCCGTGTTGCCGATGCCGGTGGAAAACATTCCGAACGCACCGGAGGTGCAGGTATGAGAGTCCGTGCCGAAAAGGACTTCACCCGGACGGTTATGTCCCTCCTGCGCCAAAGCCAGGTGGCACACGCCCTTGTAGTTCTCCGTTCCCACATCGTAGTAATAAGGAAGGTTCTGCTCGGAAACGAATTCCCGCAGAATATCTATGTTGCGGTTCGCGTGTTTGTCTTCGGTGAAAATATAATGGTCAGGGATGATAACGATTTTTTCCCGGTCGAATACTTTTGCGTTGTTCCCAAACTGCTCTTTGAAAATGCCAATGGTGCCCGGACCACACACGTCATGCGTCATCAAAACATCGACATCCACCCAAACGTTTTCGCCCGGTTGAACCTTATCTTTGCCAGCGTGAGCGGCAAGAATTTTTTCAGTAATTGTCATACCCATCAAACGCTCTCCTTACACAGATAATTCAAGGCCAAAAAGGCTGAAGTCTTTATAATACAGGGGCCAGCGCCCTCGCAAAACCCGGCGGAAACTCCAGCTCAGATTATAGTTTTTCCGAGGATAAACCGAAGAGGAGGTAGAATACCATTTAATTTTGCCGCCTGAACAAAAATTTTTGTATATTCTTGATATTAATAAGAGTAGGCTCAAAACTCTCTTGGGATAGTTCCCCAATCCCACCCAAGCATACTGAAACTGGTTCCACAAACATTTATTAAATTGCGCTACAGCCTTCCAAGCATGCTGAAACTTGCTCCGGAGGCATTTAAAAGATTGCGCTACCGTCCTGATACCAGTCTTCAGTTTCCTGTTTTCAGGCCTCCGGTCTCCAGTTTCCGGTTTCCAATTTTCTCCAGCAGTTGCAACCTGCAGACAATTCATTTATTGTAGCTTACACGTTTTTAGATGAGTCGGATCATCCTGATTTACCATTCACCCTTACTCTGACCCGATGAAAGTACCAGAAAATATATCCGATATCATAGTTGACCGGCGGCCTATGCCGATTGTGATTCTTGATCGTTTGCGCCGGGAAATTCTGCTCGTGTTTTTTTTCGCCGTGTTTTTCGTTCTGGTTTCCTTGGAAGGTCCTGCCGACTTATCACCCGAAGGTTACAAGGTTTTATGCGTGTTCTTTATTTGCGTCAGCCTGTGGGCGACTAATCTGATTCCACTTTCGGTCACCAGCCTGCTTGCTATTGCCGCGATTCCGATAATGGGGATCATGGACGCTTCCGAGGTTTATTCCTTTTTTGGCAACAAGGCGGTATTTTTTATTCTGGGCGTGTTTATTATTTCTGCGGCGATGATCGCGTGTGGGCTCAGTGCGCGTCTTTCAATGTGGGTGATCGACAACTGGGGTGAAAATCCGTCCCGCTTACTGATGGCGATATATTGTTTTGGTGCGATCAGTTCATGTTTCATGTCCGAGCATGCGGTGGCGGCTATGATGTTTCCTATCGTCATGGAAATAGTCAGCGCCCTCAACTTGAAAAAAGAAAACTCGGTTTTCGGGAAAGGAATGTTTTTCGCGCTGGCCTGGGGGTGCATCATTGGCGGCACGGCAACTGTGTTCGGTGGCGGACGTGTCTTGCTCGGCGTGGAGATTCTCGAAAAAACGACACATGACGCGAGCATCGGCATTCTGGAATACACCAGATTGAGTTTTCCGATGGTCCTCATCCTTTTCGCTTGCGGCTGGATTGTGCTCAAGCTCATGTTCCCGCCCGATATAGATGATATAGGTCCCGCGCATCAGGTGCTCAATAAAAAATTGGAAGCGATGGGAGACGTGACCATAAAAGAAAAAGGGATCGCCAGTGTGATGATCCTGACACTCGTAGCATGGTTGTGGCTGGGCGATAAACTTGGCATCGCCAATATCGCGTTGATCGCTATTGTTATGTTGTTTGCGCTCAACCTGATCAATTGGAAAATGGTTGAAGAGCATGTGAACTGGGGCATCATTCTTATGTATGGAGGCGCCATCTGCCTGGGCGAAGTCATGTCCCAGTCGGGTGCCGCACTTTGGCTGGCTAAGCGAATCTTTGAAGGCACCGCTCACAGCGCGCCGGTATTTTTGCTGATCGTCGCGGCCTTTGCTACAGTGTTCACCACCTTTATGAGTAATTCGGCGGTGATTGCCGTTCTGCTCCCACCTGCGCTGAGCATGTGCGACACCTATGGAATAAGCTCGTCTATGGCGGCAATGGCGGTCATACTGCCGAGCAACTTCGCTTTCATGTTGCCCATCGGTACCCCCGCATCGGCGATAGCTTATTCATCACGCCTCATCAGTGTCGGCGAAATGATACGGACCGGATCCATCCTCAGCCTGCTTGGCATGGTTGCGTTCGCTGTCTTGTTGTACCTCTACTGGCCAATGATCGGGTATCACTAGGCAATAATAATCTTCATCATTGACCGAGGGGTAGTATGCGGGCTAACTATGATTGAAAGTAGCGAGGGTAGGCTGGACGAGCACCAGGCGGTTATAAAGGCGCCCAATGAATTGGGTCGCTACAAAAACAAAAAACCTCACTTACGCCTGTACCGGGAACCAGTACAAATATCTCTTTCCTGTTTTCTAGCGTCAACTATTTGACATGCCTATTATTAATGTTGTAGAATCAGTAGCTTATGGGTATCGTTAAACAGACAGCCAATTACAGCATCATCGGCGAGAGCCAGGGAATCCAAAGCGTGTTCGACATTGTCGGCAAGGCGGCCGGGTCCGACAGTACGGTGATGGTTTTTGGCGAGAGTGGGACGGGTAAGGAACTCATCGCCCGTGCTCTGCACGAGAACAGTCCGCGTAGAGACAAACCCTTCATCGCCGTCAACTGTGGAGCGATTCCTCACGAATTGCTGGAAAGCGAGTTGTTCGGCTACGAGAAAGGAGCCTTCACCGGAGCGGCGACCACACGTATTGGTCGGGTGGAGTTAGCGAATGAAGGAACCATTTTTCTCGATGAAATAGGCGACATGCCAGCCGCGCTTCAGGTGAAACTTCTGCGCGTTCTGGCTGAACGCGAGATCGACCGCCTGGGCGGAACCAAACCCGTTCAGATTGATGTGAGGTTTATCACCGCCACCCACCGCAATCTGGAAGACTCTATAAAGGAAGGAAAGTTTCGCGAAGATCTTTATTACCGGCTCAATATCATTCCACTTGTCATACCCCCGTTGCGTGACCGCAAGGGCGATATTCCCCTGCTGGCCCGGCACTTTCTGAACAAGTGCAGTGAGAATCAGGGGAAAGAGTCCAAGACGATCAACCAGGAGGCCATGCAGAAACTCGTCGACTATTCCTGGCCGGGAAACATTCGCGAGTTGGGAAACTTTATTGAACGCATGGTGGTGTTGAGCGTGGGAAGCACCATTACACCGAGAGACCTGCCGGAAAAAGTTCGCGGTGAGGTGCCCAGAGAGAGCCTGTCTAAGATAACAGAGCCTGACTTCGAACAAAGCCCTTCCGAAATGCTGCAGAACGGACTACAGCAATCCTTTTTTATGGGTTTGCCCGAGGATGGAATCAATCTGAAGAGTGTGGTGGAAGATTTCGAACGCGGACTCATCCTCGAAGCTCTCGAAAAAACCAACTGGGTAAAGAATAAAGCCGCAGGCTTGCTACAACTCAACCGAACCACATTGGTTGAGAAACTGAAAAAAATGAAAATTACCCGATAACGGCCGAAACTCCCTCCTCTTCTACGTTGCGTTTCCAATAGTCCAATCGTCTTACTCCGAAGAAGAATTTTTTTAAGTGTGCAAGGATCTTGGTTGCGGAGTTTGAATTGCGTTATAATAATTCCAACAGGCGTGCGCTTTCTAATTGAGAGAAATTGAATTGTCGCCCTGAGCTTGTCGAAGGGTGATAAACCCGGTTAAATAGGATTTATGCTTCGACATACCCCTTTGGGGCATGAAGCAATGGTCGAATGTCACAGGCCCAGCACGACACCCAAAAAGGAATCTCTTTGCATGGATTTTGCATCCAATGATTTAATTTTAGTCGTGATTGCAATGGTTGTTATTGTGCTGGCCCGTACTTTGATCAAAGCAAGTTCAGAAATTAACTCCTCTGACAAGTTTCCAACTCCAAGCAAGGGTCAGGAGGATAAGCCAGAGGATGAAAATCTCTCTTGATATTTAAACCTGTTTAAAATACTCAAACGCGGGCTGGAAGAATTTGAGGCAAGGGGGAGAATCCTGTGGATTGGCTTGTTAAGTGACTGCCTCTCTTAAACCTATCTGGCTCCCCCAGATAGGTTTTTATATTTTCCCGAAACCTGTTGGCTCACTTTCATTCAGTTCCCCTGGGAGGGGATTGGGATTTTTGTTTCTAGCAGGGATACTTTTTCTATTCGATGGGGGCTTCTGAAAGTCCTTTGCCTAACTTGATAGCGTCTTTTACGAATTCCTGAAACGCGCGATCAGTATCTTTATGCTGGGTTTGTACTTTGATTTTTTCACCATCGGCATCTATCACCAGATCCAGCACATTCACGCCGGGCGTTACATGATGTTTTCTTATCTCTATCTTGAGTTCATTGACTTCCATTGATTCTTCTCCAGATCACTTGACTGTTATTTTATTAGGGATTCAAGATCTCATTTTTTATCATTTCAGGAGGGAAGGGTCAAGCTTGATTTCCCGGTGTCGGGGTAGTCTTAGCCCAATGTGTCCAGCAAACGACTCTGGGCCTGATTTTCAAACTGGAGCTGGTTAGCGAGGGACTGGATGGAAGTCTGGAATCCGAGCAGGCCCTGCTGGAGTGTAGTTATTTCTGCAGCGAGGTCGGTATCGGCCAATGTCGATTCAGAGGCTGTCAGATTTTCGATCTCAATTCCAAGAGTCTTGATAGCTGGCTCAGATGTCTTGGCGTTTCCGATTAAATTTCTCTCAAGACTTGCGTGATTTAAATATTTCGTATAAAACGTCTCTATGATTTGCATTCCTATTGTTGGGCCCACCCAGAACAAATCGCTGGAAGATATCGCCTCGGCAGAGCCACTGGCAGATTTTCTGGAACTGCGTCTTGACCTTATGGTGGATTACGATCTGGACATTCTCCTCACGGCATCAGCAAAACCCTGTATCGTTACCAATCGCACCAAGCTTGAGGGAGGGCAGTTTCAGGGGACGGAGGAAGAACGGGTGAATATACTGAAGAAGGCTATGGAGGCTGGGGCGGAATATGTTGATATAGAAACTTCCACGCCCAGGGAATTGTTGAAACCGTTTCTGGAGTCTGATCGCAAATCAAAAGTTATTCTGTCTTATCACAATTTCACCGACACCCCCGAGGAATTGGATCATCTCTACGAGATAATGTGCGAGATGCCTGCCGATGTGATCAAGATCGTCACTTATGCGCGTGATATCACCAACAATCTGGCGGTGTTCAGGCTCATTGAGCGTGCGAAAAAAGAGAACAAAAAACTCATCGCTCTGTGCATGGGCGAGCGGGGAGAGATCAGCCGGATTCTTTCACCGCTATTGGGTGGGTTCCTCACTTTTGGGTCGCTGGAAACAGGAAAGGAGAGCGCTCCCGGACAGATCACCGCCGTAAAGTTGAAAGATATTTATCGTGTGAATGATAATCGTGATTCGTTCAAAATTTATGGTGTCATTGGAAACCCTATTTCAAAAAGTATGGGTTACCTGATTCATAACCGGGCTTTTAAAGAAATCGAATCGTCCGATATTTACGTCCCCTTTCTTGTCGATAATGTGGAAAAGTTTGTTAAAGGATTCAGCTCTTATTTTTCAGGGCTGAGTGTCACCATGCCGTTCAAGGAAGATATTATGGCAGTGATGGATGAAATTGACGAAACTGCCAGTAAGATAGGAGCGGTCAATACTGTGGTGCGCGATGGGGATGGATGGAAGGGTTACAATACCGATTGCACCGGGGCAGTAAAGGCTCTGGAAAAACACATTGATCTTGATGGGAAAAAGGTGCTCATTATAGGAGCGGGGGGCACTGCCAAGGCGATCGGCCATGGGGTGCGCGAGAAAGGCGCGAAAATCACCGTCACCTATAACCGCAATAAGGAACGTGGACTCCAACTGGCAAAGGAGTTGGGAGC
This sequence comes from uncultured Nitrospina sp., assembly GCA_913045445.1. GTDB lineage: Bacteria > Nitrospinota > Nitrospinia > Nitrospinales > VA-1 > Nitromaritima. The sequence goes on from CAJWQP010000035.1 coordinate 10,801, forward strand.
AGAAGTTGTGAATGTTCAGGGTGCGGGTGAAGAAGAGGTAGACGTTCTCATCAACTGTTCGCCGGTTGGGATGAATCCGGATGTGGAAACGACACCAATTTCGTCCAGACATCTTCGGAAGGGAATGGTCGTTTTCGATTCCGTATACAATCCACCGGAAACCCGGTTGATCCGTGAGGCCCGGGCGGCGGGATGCACTGCCATTTCAGGGATTGAATTGTTTATCAATCAGGCGGTCGGACAATTCGAGTTGTGGACTCAGCAAAAAGCCCCTGCCGATTCCATGCGTGATGTTGTTGTGAAAACGATTGAGGGATAATAAGTCCTATTAGCCACGGATGAACACAGATAGATACAGATAAGAAGACCGTCTACAAAATTGGCCGACGATTTAGTTCGTGGTTCCCGAAAAGGTCCTGAAAAAGTGTAGTTGCCCCATTTATAGGGTGAAGTTTTTCTCGTTCTCATGCTCCAGTGTGGGAACGAAAGGAAAAGGTATCGATTACTCCCGATGCATGTTGCAAGAAGAAAAAGATCCAGTTATATACTCTGGGCTTAGCCCGGTCACTTGCCGATACAGAATGAATTGAATATCTGGTCGAGCAGATCATTTTCGACCGCTTTTCCCAGTATGGCGGCAAGGTGGTTCATGGCGATATCAAGATCAGTGGCGACAAATTCTTCTGACAGTTTCTGTTCGAGTGAGTCAAGGGTTTTGCTCAACGCGGCAGATGCTTCAGCCAGATGGGCGCGGTGCCGCTCGCGGGTTATGAAAATAGTTTCGCCGAATTTTTTTTCGCCGATAATATGATTGTAGATAGCGTCAATAAGCGTGTTGAGTCCGCTTTCCTCTTTCACTGAAATGAAGATGGGATTTTCCATGTTCATTTTTAATTTCAAGTCATCGGCAGACCACATTTCAGGCAGGTCACATTTGTTAATCATGACCAGTCGGGATTTGTCGCCCACTGCACCGTAGATGAGTTCATCATTTTCATCCAGCGACTGCGAGCCGTCAAAAATAACCAGAACAAGGTCCGCGCGTTCAATAGCTGAGCGGGTTCTTCGTATGCCTTCCTCCTCAATGGTTTCAGGGTGTTTGCGGAGTCCGGCGGAGTCAACGATGTTGATATGGGTGTCGCGGATGCGAACTCGTTCCTCAAGGGTATCGCGGGTGGTTCCAGGATGAGGGGTTACGATAGCTCGGTTTTCCTGGAGCAGTGCATTGAGCAGGCTCGATTTACCAACGTTGGGTTTTCCAACGAGCGCAACGGACGCACCTTCGCGAAATATTTTTCCCTGCCGATAGGTGCTGGTTAAAAGATCTATCTCATCACGTACTCGCTGTACTTCATCGATGGATGTTTCCCGTTTTTGAAAATCCAGTCCTTCCTCCGGGAAGTCGATTGCGGCTTCTATCTGGCTGAGCACAGACAGCAGGCGGTCATAGAGTGTATTCAGTTTCTTAGAAAGGTGTCCCTTCAGTTGTGCCATTGCCGATTGCAGGGCTTTATCGGATGCGGCGGATATGAGATCAGCCACCGCTTCGGCCTGGGACAGATCGATGCGACCATTTATAAACGCGCGACGAGTGAACTCCCCGGGTTCAGCAGGGTGTGCGCCGTGGTCGAGGGCGAGTCCCAGTATTCGGGATGAAACAAACACTCCACCATGAGCGCAGATTTCTATGACATCTTCACCGGTGTAGCTTTTGGGCGCTTGAAACCACGTGAGGACAACTTCATCAATGCAGTCACCGGTGGCCGGATCATGGATGGAGCCAAAATGGGTTTTGTGAGCTATGAATTCCTTTGCCGGCTTCCCTGCGGGTGTGCGAAACAGTTTTTGCGCAATCGCTGACGCATCGGTTCCGCTGATGCGGATTATATTCACGCCGCCTTCACCGGTCGGTGTGGCTATAGCTGTAATGGTATCGTTCACAGTTTTGCTCAATAAGCATTCAATAGACAGATCACTTCAGGTTGGGACAGGATAGCAGGAAAACGCAGAGGATACACCACCCGATGGGCGTTATTCTTTGGCGAATCTGTAGATGTAAGCTTGTTGAGATATGGTCAGTATATTATTGATCGTCCAATAGAGAACCAGCCCTGCGGGAAAAGACATGAAGAGAAACGTGAAGACGATAGGCAACATCATCATGATCTTTTGTTGGGTCGGGTCGCCAATTGATGGATTGAGCTTTTGCTGGAGAAACATGGTTGCGCCCATGATCACAGGCCAGACGTAATAAGGGTCCTGCACGGAAAGGTCATGGATCCAACCTATAAACGGCGCTCCGCGCAACTCTATGGAAAAGAAAAGGGCGTGGTAAAGCGCGATGAATACAGGAATCTGAAGGAGCATGGGGAGACAACCGCCGAGCGGATTCACCTTGTGTTTTTTGTAAAGCTCCAGCATTTCTTCGTTCATTTTCTGGCGGTCATCCTTGTTACGCTCTTGAATGACCTTGACGTAGGGCTGAACTTTCTGCATTCCCTTCATCGACTTGAAACTTTTATGCGTGAGGGGGGCGAAAATGATTTTGATGACGAGGGTCACAAAGATGATGGCCCAGCCATAGTTGTTAAACACGCCATAGAAATATTTAAGAACTTTGAGCATGGGTTTTACCAGAAACGCGAATTTGTTTCCGAACCATCCGTAATCCAGAAGCCGAAATAATTTGTGCCCCGACTTTTCCAGAACCTGCAATTCTTTGGTTCCTGCATACAAGATATGTGAGGCGGAGGCGGAGGACTGGACGCTCTCCATTTTTAATCCAACGTAAACATTCTCCCCTGATTTATTAACGACAGCTGATTTGATCCCTTCTTTGGGAATGAGCGCCGCCGCGAAATATTTATTCTGAAAAGAAGTCCATGCGAGGTTGCCAGAATAAACCACTTCATTGACGATATCTTCGGGCGGGGTTTCCTCTCTTTCATTATTCACAAAAGTTGTTGGACCAACGAAAACGATATAATTTGTCTGTGAGTCAGTTTTCCCGCCCATGCCGGGGCCGAATAGTACGTTATAACTCAAGTTTTGTGACGCAAAGCTTGGCGCGTTGATTTGAGTTTTCACGTCAACCATGAAGTCATTGTGATTGAAAGTGAATTCGCGGGTCACGTTCACGCCGGAAGAATGTTCCAGCGTCATGGTCAATTTTCCAGTGGGTTGCGACTCAGAGAGTTCAATGAATGTGGTTGAAGGTTTATAGTACGCGTTTTGCAGAATATTTGTGACTTGTGCATTATTGGACTCAAGTGCCAGCGGAAGGACTCCATCGTTTTCATGTTCAACCAGATCGATAGGTTCTCCCTGAGCTGTTTTATGTCGAGAGAGCAATATGTTTCTAACCATTGCTCCTTTATTGGTGATGACATAGGTAACTTTTCCGGCGGAAATTTGTACAGTGGTCTCTTCTCCCGGGAATTCTGCCTGACTGAAAGCGGGGGCCGGAATATTAGGTGCGGTTTGTTCAGAAGGAGTTTCCGGGTTGGCGCTGGGTTGAGGTTGCAGTGTTGTTGATGGGGGAGTTGCGGGAGGTATCTCCGCGACTTCTTTTTCCGATTGAATTTGAGCAGGAGGCGGTCCTTCGATCACGGACATGACATATCCCCAACCGATGAAAACTCCAATAGACAAAACAAAGGCGAGCAGTAACCTGTTTTCCAATCGAAAAACCTCCGCGTTATTTTACAGGATCAGAGCCGCCACCGTGATAGGGGTGGCATTTAAGTAAGCGAACTAGTGAAAGCCCCAGGGCTTTAAATATATTGTATCGTTCAAGCGCTTGTGCTGAATACTCAGAACAGGTTGGATAAAATCTGCAACCTGCGGGTAGAAAAGGAGACAGCGCTCGCTGGTACAGCCGGATGAATTTGATTAGAAATCCGTTAATCATAGTTCTAAATAACATGATATTTATGGGAGCGAGTCAGATCGGTTAAAAGGAAAAATTTTATTGTGATATGAATTACCTTTTAACAGGAAGGGATTGAGAAATTTTTTTCTCAAGGACAGAACTGGGCAGGGAAACCAGATCCCTTCCGGATATGATAACGATATCCATAGCCGGTTCGATGTGTTTTTTGATGTGGCGAAAAACTTCCCGGATTCTTCGTTTAGCCCGATTGCGGACCACTGCATTTCCTATTTTTCTCGATGCGATGATTCCCAGTCGTTTCCTGTCGAGGCCGTTCGGTAGAAAAAAAACAGTGCAATAAGTCTCTATCCTGCGTTTATGACCCCGGTTCATCACAAGTTCAAATTGAGGTCGCTTGGCAAGGCGTTCCCTTTTTCCAAACGAGAATTCACTCATAAATTTAAACAGTCAAGCGTTTGCGTCCTTTACGCCTGCGGTTGGCCAGAATTCTGCGACCCCCGACAGTGGAGCTTCGTTTGCGGAACCCGTGGGTTCGCTTTCGCTTGGTATTTTTGGGTTGAAACGTCATTTTCATGGCTATACCTGACTTTCATAAATTGGTAATATTTTATAACTTATTGATAAGCAAAAGGTTGTCGGCTTTTGCAGATCTTCGCGTTTGAGAATATCTCCCAATTATTTCATCGCTACGGCTCCTTTGTCAAGGGAGAAATCCCAGTCTTTTAAAGAGTTTCCCATTTTACCGCCAAATGCGAAGGGGGCAGGGGGAAGCGATTTTTTGTTGTGTATTGGCACGGTCCTGTTGTAACATATTTAAATTCAATGAGTAATATTTTTTTTGGGGCGTTATGGGTGCCTCAAGGCAGAGTAGCCCATCGCGCGGGTTTAGTTTTGCTCGTTTCAGTCGGAGTGGAGAAACCAGGGCAGGTTCGTGGAGCCAGTTGGTTTTATTGATTTTTATGGGCCTGCTGGCAGGAGGTCTGACATCAGGTACTCCGTGCCTGGTTCATGCTTCCTAATTGGTGAATTGCAGGTGATTGCAACTCAGGCGAAAACATCATCGGTTGTGGTTATCGATTCAATTCAGGACTTGAAAGGTCTCGGTCAGTTTGTGAGATACAAACCCTGAAAAAGTTTGGCAGAATGATTTAGGATGCTTATTAAGAAAACTTTGAAAGCGAAAGAACTCCTTCCTGAGAATGGCTGAAGATTTTTCCGGAGAAATAGAACCGGTCAGTCCGGATTTAAAAAAATACCGACTGGCCGGATTTGGTTTTCTGGCCCTCAATGTGTTGTACATTCTGATTGCTTTGTGGAAGATGCCCCCAGTCGACCCGATGATGAAAAAGACGGTTTACTCGGGTCTGCTGGCCTTTATTGCTATTGCCCTGATTCTCACCCCTTTTATCCTTCGCGGAAAAAAACTGCTGGTGCAAATACTGGCAGGCATCTATGGCATACGATCAGCCTTGTCAATATATTCACTGGTAGAGGGTGGAGCCTTTCCGGGGGTTCCTTTTTTATTGCCGTGCTTGATTCTCACCTTTTACCTGTTAGGCAGGGCGGCCTGGGATTGGCCTTAAACCCACAAATGGGTTTTCTTTCCCGGAGCCACGGCTATTAAAATAACACTTTGTTAAGATACCTCGCCCATTTGTAGCGAGGTAGTTCGTTACTATTTTCTGTGGGTTTAAATGAAAAAAATCATTGTCGATGGAGAAAGTCTGACTCTGGACCAAATCGCCCAGGTGGCGACAGGGGGAGTGAAGATAGCTGTGTCCTCTTCCGCGAAGAACAAGGTACAAAAGTCTCGACGGGTTATTGAAGCCGCCATCCGCGATAAAAAAATTGTCTATGGAGTAACAACAGGATTCGGGGCCTTGAGCAATGTAATTATTTCCCGGGCCAAGTGTAGACAGTTACAGCAAAATATTTTAATGAGTCACGCCGCCGGAGTTGGTGAGCCTTTGCCTGACGAACTGGTGCGGATCACTTTTTTATTAGTGATCAACAGCAAGGCCAAAGGATATTCGGGAATTCGCTGGACGACTCTTCAAGCATTGTGTGACATGTTTAATGCCGGAGTGATTCCCTATGTTCCTGCCAGGGGTTCGGTGGGGGCAAGTGGCGATCTTGCACCGCTGTCACATTTAGCGCTGGTTCTTACGGGCAGGGGAAAAGCACGCATAAAGAGTGGGTGGTTCACCGGGAAGCAGATTCTTAAAAAGGCAAAACTCAAACCAGTCACTCTTGCTGAGGGAGAAGGTCTGGGATTAATCAACGGAACGCAAGTGATGACAGCGATTGGGGCCTGGGTGACGCTTAAAGCAAAGCGTTTGTCCAAGCTGGCTGATATCGCGGGGGCGATGAGTCTCGAAGTGTTGCTGGGAACCAATACACAGTTTCATAAACAGATTCATCGTATTCGTCCGCATAAGGGGCAAATCGATTCAGCCGCCAATATGAGAAACCTGACAGCAGGCAGTGAGATTATCTCATCGCACAAGGATTGTGACCATGTTCAGGATGCATATTCCCTGCGTTGCTCACCACAGGTTCATGGGGCGAGTCGAGACACACTTCGCTTTGCGTGGCAGACGATAGAAACGGAAATAAATTCAGCGACAGAAAATCCATTGATATTTCCTGACGGGCAGATTTTATCGGGTGGAAATTTTCACGGTCAACCGGTTGCATTGGCGATGGATCATTTAGCTGTTGCATTGGCGGAGTGGGCGAATATTTCAGAGCGCCGCATTGAAAGAATGGTCAATCCGACTTTAAGCGGACTTCCCTCCTTTTTAATTCAGGAAGGGGGGCTGAATTCCGGATTCATGATCGCCCAATACACGGCCGCCGCTTTGGTGTCCGAGAATAAAGCTCTTTCTCATCCTGCTTCGGTAGATTCAATACCGACTTCGGCTAACAAGGAAGATCATGTCAGTATGGGAACAATCGCCGCGCGCAAAACTAAAATGATTCTGGAAAATCTTCAATATGTGATCGCAATCGAGTTATTGTGCGGGGCGCAGGCGATGGACTTGTTCACCAATCTGAAGCCGGGAAAAGGAACCCTTGCCGCTTATAAAATATTACGCAAGAATGTGACCCATATGGAACGTGACAGAGAGCTTGCTCCCGATATAGAAAAGGTCGCAAAACTTATGGGCGATGATGATATTTTGCATTCCGTCGAACGTGCCTGTGGCGAACTGTTATAACTTGCTGACTTTGAGATTTCATCCCCTATGAACGATAATACAACTCCGGTTTTTGTTGACGGGTTATCCCGCCTGCCTTTGTTAACTGATCATGGACGCGCTTTTAACGGACTCAAAAACTCCAGTTCTGCGGAGTTGGTCGAGCGCGTAAAATCCTTGTTTGAATATTTGAATGAGCGTTTGGGCTTTCCCGACTCTACCGAGGGTAGGGAAAGTCAGGAATGTTTTAATACATTGCTCAGGTCGGTGTATCCAGAAGTGATGATTGATCTGGCTGACCTGGTATACGCTCAGCATGAGCGCCTCGCCGTTTTTTTAAGTTTCGATCACATCAACGTCAATTTAAAAAAGGAGATGGAGGAAAATTGCGGGTCTTTCGAAGCAATTAATAAAAAAATGGGGCAGTTGTTTTACCAGCTGGCAAGAACAATTATTGAGAACCCTGCACTGAGACAGGATTCAGAAATTATCCGTTTGCTCAGTGAAAGCTATAGTTATTATTTGTATCAGACTGAAAATTTTCCATGGGACAACCCTGTTCAGGCCAGACCTTTGAACTCGCATCAACCTGTGTTGGATACCGCGACGGGGCTGGCAGGGTTCAGCATGATTCACGAGTGGTCTGAAAAGTTCCCAAAGCTGGTTTTGTCTGATAATGAACCTTTCATCGTATGCGCTTTATCCCATTATCTGGAACTGACGGGTAAAAGAAATGTGGTCCTTGTGGAAGCGGAATTTCCGGTAAGTCCTCCAGCAGGAATGAAATTTGGACTCATTATGGCGACTAAATTTTTGCATCATTTAACGAGGCCAGACAGGATAAAGTTTCTTGAATGGTCCATGGATGCTCTGGAACCTAATGGTATGTTGGCGATCATGGATACGGACCTGGAGTATGAAATTCTGGAGCAGTCCAAACAGCCTGAGTTTGGAGGAAAGTTGACGGCGGGCTATCAGGAAACATTGGTCGAGATAGAAGATGGTTTTGCTGATAATTTAAAAAGCGATGTTGCGTCGACTGGATTTCGTATCACCCATTTTGAGTGCAGGGAATACCACGATGAGACAGATGCGTTCAGTCAAAACCCAGGCGATAATCTGTCGCTTAAGTTTTCGGGGTTGGAAATTGCGGCGGAAAAACCAGGAGCCTGATTGTTAAGGATACGTTTTTCCTGCGAATCTATTCAGGGGGTTTCAGGGAGCGTTGAATTATTTTCCAATTGGGTTGCATGGCTGTTTCCGCTTTCGATTCCATAGCGCGATAAGTTTTTATTATTTTCTTTCCCAGAGGTGTCAGGTGCGTGCCGCCCCCTTTTTTTCCTCCTGCAGAACCTTCTACCAGGACAGACTTGAAACTTTTGTTCATGGTGTCAACGAGTGACCACGCCCGGCGATAACTCAGGCCTGACTCCCGGGCCGCTTTTGAAATGGAACCCCAAAGGTCGATTGCTTCCAACAGGTCAACCTTTCCTGGGCCAAGGGCAATTTGATTTCCAGCGACCACACGTATGCGTGGCCTACAGGTCAGCTTGATTTTTTTTCTGGTTGCCAACGGGAACCTCGAATGGAAAAGGATTTAATCTTCACGGGTTGTTCGCTGGATTCCCAGCACATTGGGCAGGGGCCAGGCCACATTGTTTTCGTCATGCTCGAAAGATCCTGATGAGTAACTTCCCAGAAATTCAAATTCCTTTTTACCTGTATTGATATAAAGTTGTGCATCGGGCCCGCCTTCCACATACATTGCCTGTTTCAGTTCTATGGGAAGATTCAGCAGGATACTGATTAGATCGTGAGTTGTATAAGGAGACCGAGCGTGTATGAATAATACTCGTCCTTGGCTATCGGTGCCAATCGCGGCGGTGCTCCATTTTTTCGATTGTTGTTGCCAAACGTTTTCGCCACGGCAGGATACCATGCGAATGCTCTGGATCAGAGTTTCATAAAGCTTGCGCATTTTTTTAAGGTCCTGACAATCCCGGTCAATGATCTGGATGGAAGGAACTGACGGGGTAGTTGAGTCAAAAGCCAGAAGTGTTTTATCTTTAGAAACCCAGGTATTATTCACATGACCCTTGGTACGCATATAAGAGACGCTGGTCATTTTGTCGGCTTGATACATGCTCGCGTTAATGGTGGCGATCATATTATTTGTTTTGGCCCATTTTTTAGCTGACAAACGTTTCCCTTTTTTACTGGAACGAGCTGTAAGAAGATTAAACTTAAAGTTTCTGGGATTGATTCGCAGGATATGTATGGTGGAGTCGCCGACAATGGATTTTTGAGGTGACTTAAAAGTGCCTATGTCCAGACCCGCTTCCAGAGACAACCACCCATTTGCAGTGTTGCTTTCTGCATCCATGAGGGAAGGGGCTGAATGGATAAAAATTCCCGCCAAAAGAAATGTGAGCGCTAACCGTGGCATCGAACAATCTCCGGTTCAGTTGTCTGTTCCAAAAACCGTATTCTGGGTGAAGTCCTGCACATTGGCAAATATAATAATT
>CAJWQP010000036.1 GCA_913045445.1 uncultured Nitrospina sp.
GGTAGGCGGAACAGGGCTCGAACCTGTGACCCCCGGCTTGTAAGGCCGGTGCTCTCCCAGCTGAGCTACCCGCCCTCTATCGATTCTTGAGAAAATCGGGTCCAGACACGAAGGGAGGTTGGAGTATATAAACGAGCTATATGCATGTCAAGATTATTCATACCTTTTAGTTTCAAACGGACCTGAAAGGTTTGTTTTTAAATGATTGACACAAAATTGGACTGGCGATAAGATGAGTTTTCAAGGGGTTAACTGAGTATCCCTCTTACTAAGCCAAGCTGGTTGAATTCCGGAATCTTTTATCCTGACCGAGCACAGTTGCGCTCTTGAAAAAGATGTCTTGCAACAGGGAAACCCGTCATGTGTTCTGAGTCTGCAAGTGAACAACTTGCCAGAACTTTACGCTTCTTTTGGGATTGAATACGGCGACCGACTTCAGCGACAGATGGCCTCGACACTCTCAAAAACACTGCCATCACCAAAGTACATTATCAAATACTCCGACACCGCATATATAATTGTCCTTATGAATCAGAATCGATCTGATGTTCTCCCCTTCAAGGAAAGACTCATACAGGTTTTTAATAAAACACCTTTTTACGTCGATGGAAAACCGATGCAGGTTCATGCCGAACTGGGAATATCAAGTTTTCCTGAAAATGGTAATACTCTTTCGCAGTTGATCGGAATCTCATTATCCAAATCCACTTCACAACATTCGCCTAAAACCAAAGTGACCTCATGATTAAACAGTTTTTCGATAATTTGCTTGGCTATTTTTCCGCCGATCTGGCTATGGATCTGGGCACAGCCAACACTTTGATCTATATCAAGGGAAAGGGCATCGTTCTAAACGAATCCTCGGTCGTGGCTGTTAATTCCGACGGTCAAAGTGTAGAAGCTGTGGGGATAGAAGCAAAACGCATGTTTGGACGAACACATTCAAAACTGGAAACCATCAGGCCTATGAAGGATGGAGTCATAGCGGACTTTGACATCACCAACCGCATGATCACCTATTTCATCACTAAAACTCTTAAGCAACATCGGTTCATAAAACCTCGCATCGTTGTTGGCGTCCCCACATGTATCACGCAGGTAGAAAAAAAAGCAGTGATCGACTCTGCGCTCATGGCAGGAGTACGCGAAGTGCATCTGGTTGAAGAACCGATGGCCGCCGCTATTGGCGTGGGTATCCCGGTGCACAAAGCAGAAGGCAATATGGTGATCGATATCGGCGGCGGAACTTCAGATGTGGCCGTCACCTCGCTTTCGGCCATCGCCTATGGTGAATCTGTCCGACTTGCCGGCGATGAAATTGATGAAGCTATCGTCCGTTACATGAGACTGAACCACCATCTCAATATCGGTGTATTCGAGGGCGAGCGGGTCAAGGTGGAAGTAGGGAGCGCCTATCCCATCGAAGAAGAATTAACGACCGAGGTAAAAGGTTTGAATGTTCAAACAGGAGTCCCCACCTCCACTGTTGTCAATGATGAAGAAATCCGGGAAGCCATGAAAGAACCTCTTTCCACTATCATCACCGTTATCATGCGGGCGCTGGAAAAGACACCCCCGGAACTCTCGGCGGATATCCATTCCAACGGGATTTATCTGACTGGCGGCGGCGCCCTCATTCGTGGGCTGGATAAACTGATTGAAGAGCGAACCACTCTTAAAGTTTACATTCCCAACGACCCGCTCCTGAGTATCGTCAATGGAGTTGGAGCGGTTCTAGACAATTACGAAGATATGAAAAAGGTTTGTATCAGCTGATTTCCTCCGGTACAATGGCTTTCGGAATCCACCCATTCAGATTTACAGTGATCGGGCAATTGAGTTATGGGCCATCGTATAGCGGATTCATCTTGCGTGGAATGTGGATTAGAGGTCTTGTCTCTTCCAACAACTTTAGAATTCCGCGGACAAGAAATTCATCTGTTTCATCCCGTACTGTGTGCGCGTTGCCTAGAGAATATTTGTGAACGGTATTCGACCAGTTGCGCAAATTGCGGTGAAACCATTCCCCCCTATTCCCAAGTGGGAGTGTTAAAGGAAAATGGCGGGGGAAATCAGTTTGTTCACATGACAACTTCCTGTCTCACCGTGGGAAGCGCTTTTCACGGTTACTGGGGCAAGGGTAAACTACACAACTTTGTGGAAATAGAGGCATGCTAGAAATTCAGTTCGTTAAACAAAAAAGAACCGTTAAAGCCGAAGCAGGGGAAACCATCCGGGAAACCGCCATCCGGAACAAACTGAGTGTTTACCCTCACATCTTCAAAATTCTCAATTGCCGGGGGCGCGGACTCTGTCATTCCTGTGCGGTGGAAGTCGTCTCAGGAAATACCGAGCCAAGAAATGACGTTGAAGACCAGCAATTGGCCGGAAGACTGACGAAAAACCCAAAGCTCCGGCTGGCCTGTCAGGTAAAGGTTTCAGATAATCTGGTCGTAAAAACCCACGTTTAAAGGAACCAACCCTAAGGACAAATTCCAATTATGTCCTTAATCGAAGGACATATCCTGAATTCGAAACAAATGGGACAGATCGGTACAGTTTACACCTTTTACCTCTATCGCCAACGAGAGGAGAGGTAATAATATTGACAATTTACTGTTAAAGTTTGAAAATATTAATGATTCCTCTTTCGCAAGACCATCTTGAAGAAATACGCGCGCACGCTTTGGATGAATATCCTGAAGAGTGTTGTGGAGTAGTTATCGGTTTTCCGGGTTCGACAAAAGATGCCATTCTATTCCGGTGCACCAACATTCAAAACAAGCTCCATAAACTGGACCCGGAGACCTATCCCCGGGATGCCAGGACGGCGTATAATATGGAATCTATGGAGGTCGTTAAAATTTTCAGTCAGGCAGAGGCCAAGGGAATGCTGATAAAGACCTTTTACCATTCGCATCCAGAACACGATGCGTATTTCTCGGATGAAGATAAAAGAATGGCATTATTGGATGGAGAGCCTACGTACCCGGAAGCTGAATACCTTGTTGTTTCGGTTTATAACAAGGAAGTAAAAGACGAAGCTTGGTTCGCTTGGGATTCACAAACCAAGTCGTTTGAAAAACAAAATCATTAATCATTGATAAAACCTTTTCACCAGGGTTTATAAAATTTGAAGGAGAACCATAATGGCACTGCTGATCACTGAAGACTGTGTTAACTGTGGTGTGTGCGAACCCGAATGCCCCAACGAAGCCATCACTGAAGGAGACGATGTCTATGTGATTGACTGGGAAAAATGCACCGAATGCATAGGATGGTATGAAGACGCACAATGCGTGGAGGTATGTCCGGTGGATTGTATTCCAAAAGATCCAGACCATGTAGAATCCAAAGAAAAACTTCTGGCCAAGAAAGAAGCTCTTGTTGATGGGAATGGATAATTATTGAAATAAACACCCAAAGAGGCATGACATGAGAGAAGAAGTCGAGACAGTTCTTGAAACAATTCGTCCAATGCTGATTAAAGATGGCGGCAATGTAGAACTGGTGGATGTCGATGACGGTATCGTAAAAGTCCGCCTCATGGGAGCTTGCGTGTCATGCTCCAGCTCAACGATCACGCTTAAGATGGGAATCGAAAAAGCGTTGAAAAAAGCTATCCCTATGGTTCGCTGTGTAGAATCAGTCGAGTAAAAATTGCTGAACAAATTTTTACGCTTATAAAAACATCTTAATAAAAGAAGGGCTGGCCCCTCTACCACCATGCCTCAATTTTCATTTACACGTTTCCTTGTCGCCTTCGCCGTTATATTAACGTTCACGGCCTCCTTTTATCAGGCAGAGGCTGTCGAAGAAGTGCCTCTGGCTCAAGACTTCTCCCTTAAAAATCTTGAAGGTAAAGAAGTCAATCTCAGTCAGTTTCGTGGCAAATACCTGCTGATCAACTTCTGGGCCACATGGTGCGGCCCGTGCAAAATTGAAATGCCCTCGCTGGAAGCATTGTACCGCCGGTTCAAATCGGACAAGTTTGATATGCTTGGAATTTCCAACGATATGTTCGGTGACCGAGTGGTGCGCCCTTATGTTAAAGCCAGCAAACTCACCTTTCCCATGTTACTCGACCAACGGATGACTGTGAGCCATCAATATGGTGTTGTCAGTCTACCCACCACATTCCTGATTGACCCGCAAGGAAAAATCATCGGAGTCCTTCAAGGGGCGGAGGACTGGACCGACCCTGAAACACTGTTGTACTTCGAAAATCTTCTTAAGAAAAGCTGATCCACTGCTCTGAGCAATACACAAATGAAACAATTTTTAAAATTCCATTTTCCCTGGCATATATTCGTGTGTATGATCGCGTTCACCTTCTTAACAAACGCAAACGCACAAAATGCCAGGGGCAACCCGCTGGAAGGCGATATGGTGCAAATTCCGGCAGGATCATTTGTTTTTGGCACCGATAAAAAGGATGAATCCGCAGAAGCGCTATCACTCGGAGTACCCAAACCATGGTATGCCGACGAAGGACCGGAACAAAGTGTCTTTCTTAAATCTTTCTATATTGACCGCTACGAAGTGACCAACCAACGATATAAAATATTCGTTGACGATGTAAGCTCCGTCCCCCCGGCAGACTGGACAGGTAACAAGTTTCCCGAGGGCAAGGGCGACTTCCCAACAGTAAATATCACCTGGTATGACGCGGCCAATTTCTGCCAGTGGGCAGGAAAAAAACTGCCCTCCGAAAAACAATGGGAAAAAGCCGCCCGAGGGGAAACCGGAAATGTATACCCCTGGGGTAATGAGTTTCAAGCAGGCTACGCGAATTTATCAACCAAATCAGGAAGCAAAAATTCCCTCGCCCCGGCAGGGTCTCACCCGAAGGGAGCCACCTCACTTGGTGTACACGACATGGTGGGAAACGCGTGGGAGTGGGTAGAAGATGATTACGCCCCTTACAAAGGAAGCGCCTATAAAAGCAAATTTTTTGAGACGGGCGTCAAGGTACTGCGAGGACAATCCGCGAAAGACATAGGACACTTTCCGGGAGCCTCCTATTTATCTGCCCTGAAAATGTTTTCCCGAAGTGGTTATCGGGAATTTGCCGATGCGGATCAACCCGAACTGGATGTCGGCTTCCGTTGTGTCAGCGGTGAAATGCCAACCGCTATGAAGCTTGCCAATGGGTCCGTGTCAAGTCAGGCAGGCGGACTGAACAATCCTTCTTTCGGTGGAACAAATTCTCCTGCAGACACCACCCCGCTTTCTACCAGCTCCACAAAAACGTTGTCGAATCCATTCGAAGTAAAACCAAATTTACCGCAGTCGGGTATGCTGATTTTAATTTTCCTGGCCTTTGCCGCCGGTGTGTTCAGTTTTCTTTCGCCGTGCACACTTCCAATTTTACCTGCCTATTTTGCTATTACCGCACAGGCTGATCGCGCACGCATGAGCTTTATGTCGATCGCTTTTTTTCTTGGCCTGGCAACTTTATTTGTCGCGATGGGGGCCTCTGCGAGTTATTTCGGCGGACTATTACGGGAACACATGTTTTCCCTGACCAAGGCAGGCGGTATCATTGTTTTTATTTTTGGAATCATGACCCTGTTCGGGAAAGGATTTTCCGGAGCAGGTTTTCAAGGACGTCCCGCGTCTACTTTTTTTGGTTTCTTTCTTTTCGGCGCCACCTTTGCTTTGGGATGGACCCCGTGCGTGGGACCAATCCTTTCCGGAATTCTCATTCTTGCCGCTTCTGATAAATCTGTCTTTCAGGGCATGACGCTTCTCTTTTTCTACGCCGTTGGCCTGGGGCTTCCTTTGATATTTATAGCGACGCTCTGCGGCAACCTGCCCAAGAATGGCTTGTTCTGGAGAATCCTGCGCGGAAAAGGATGGGACCTGAATCTAGCAGGACACACTGTATCTCTGCATACCACTAATATTTTCAGTGGACTACTTCTGATCGTTCTGGGAATAGCACTCGGCATGGGATACATCACCTACATAAACAGCCTTATCCCTATCGAAATTCAAATCTGGTTCAGTGATATCGAGGAAAAAGTTCTTCATCTGTTCATGCCCAAATAAGTTTACCTCTTTCTGCATCTATTTTTCAGCTAATTTGAAAACCTGGCCCGCCAGAAAAAAAGGCGCTAAAAATATTCCCATCGCGTAGGGCTGTAATTTGGCAAAATAATTTGCTAGAATCGCTTTAGCATGTGGGTCTCTTATTTATAGGACAATCTAATGAAAAAATACTCCTGTCTCCTCATCGTGATTTTTGTGTTTTTGTCGGCCTGTGCTGGCGTAAACTCTGAAACAAAAAAAAGTTTTAAGAACACAGAGAACACTATCGTCTTAAAAGATCTGACTTCGCAAGATTACAGAATGATGGACGCGGGTTCACAATTGGAATCTGCATTAGAAGGTATGATTCCCCGTTCGATGTTTGTTCTTTCACAAGGCAACTCAAAATACGTTCTCAAGTATAAAATATTGGATTACAAAGAAGGTAGTCGAGTATCAAGATTTGCCACTTTCGGTATTTCAGAAGCGGCCCATGGCAGACTAGAAGTTAAAGTCGCGCTTTTCGAAAATGGCGACATGGTGGGAGGCTGGACTGTCGACTCCTGGATAAAAGGAGGCGTCACTGGCGGCGATCCGGGAACACTGTTTGAGCAAGCCGCTAATGAAATCATGGACCACCTTCGCGGCGATTTCTAATAATCGTAACGGGCGATAACGAATCGCTAACCTGCCCCCCTACTCCACCAGCTATTTTGGCCCTTCGCCCAGTAGCCACTCGCTCTTTCGAAAAGCTCAGGACAGGTGTGGGGGACAATGACGAACCGTTAACTTTTATTCTTAATCTACTAGCGATACCGATCAGTTACTCTGGCCCTTCGGTTCCCAAAAGGACCAAATCTCTCTAAGAGCCAGAGGCTCTGAGAGATGCTATGCCGAGCAGACAACGAAAACCGATGAAGTTGAAATGTGCCGTCGGTTCTATCTTGTTACGATAATAAGCTGGAGAAAATTTAATCACCGTATGCGTTTGTGTGAGTCCGCCACGAATGACCTTAAACCGATTACGGTCCTTTTCCAGAATCCCATCGTAAGCATACCAGTCAGAAGTCCACTCCCAAACATTGTATCCCATACCATACACACCATACGGACTGACCCATTCGTGACGTTGATCCACCGGCTCTGGAAGAAAACCTGAGAATCCATTATTAGGGTGTTCATAATATTTTCTCCACGGCCACTTTCTGCCATCTGGTCCTCGCGCGGCTTTTTCCCACTCAGCCTCAGTCGGAAGACGCCTGCCTTTCCATTGACAATATTCCTGAGCTTGCGCAAAGGTCACCATTGAAACGGGGAATTTAGCTTTCTTGGGATGAAAACTGTAATCCGGCTTAAACAATTTGAATTGCTCACGAGTCACTTCGAACCGTTCAATAAGAAAGGCATCAACAGATACCTTCTGCCCCTTCCTGGTTTTGGGTTCATCCGGATGGCCCATGATGAACTCTCCTGATGGAATATAAACCATATCTTCAGGAACCGTCACACCTTCAGGAACATGAACCTTTATCTGCTCCACTTCTTCTTTTCCGCAGGAAATACCAGAAACAATCAGAATAAAAACGATGAAAAGGAAACGCCTCATGAGGGTCGTTTGTCGAAAGGATGAAAGACTTCGCCACCGTTTATCGGCAAAGGTTTCTTGTTAAAATCCAAAGGATGGTCAATGCCAGGCTGAATCGTGCCGTCCACTGAATAAGGTCCATTGTTAGCCCAGTAGTTACGCTTCCTGGAATCGGTGAACTCAATGCTGGTGATGTATTTAACATTCTTGTAACCATACTTGAACGGCGCGATGAGCCTCAAAGGGAAACCATGATCTTTACTCAGCGGCTGTCCATTCATACGTATTACCATAAGCACTCGTGGTCGAAGCAATTCCTCCAGAGTGTAACTTTCGTAATAAGAGTCTGCCGATTGAAAATATACATATTTCGCTTTAGGATCGGGCTTCACTCGGTCAACCAACTCCTGGAAACGGAATCCTTCCCATTGCGCGGTGGCCGACCAGCACTCGACACATTTCAGCCGCGACACCTGGGAAATGACCTTAAACCCAAACAAATCTTCGTAAGCCAGGGCAATCGGGTTTGCCACCATCCCGCTAATAGAAAGACCCCAATCATTAGCATCAACCCCCATAAACGGATTGGCACTGCGAATGAAAAATCCGGGACGGTCGCGATTCTGAATGTACTGTTTGGGAATATTTTTATCGCGGCGATAATCGGAAAGACCAAAAACTTTGGAGGGAAGAATTGTGGCGGTGGTGGACAGGGATAACAAACTTAAAAAAAACCGCCGATTGAGTTTTCGACTCAAGAGTTTCATATCAAGACTTGCGGCAGGTATCTGGTTGCATGGACCCCTATCCGTTATTAACGGAGTCCCAGCACATCCTGCATATCGTAAAGTCCGGGCGACTGGTTGACCAGCCATTGTGCCGCATGTATGGAACCCCTGGCAAATGTCTCACGGCTTTGCGCACGATGAAACAACTCCAGATTTTCTCCCATGCCGCCGAATAACACCCGGTGTTCGCCAACGATGTCCCCGGCGCGAACCGTGTGAATGCCGATCTCCTTTTGTGTACGCTCTGCCATTCCTTTGCGTCCGTACACACCCACTTCATCTAAATTGCGCCCCAGTGAATCGGCAATGATTTCTGAAAGACGAACCGCCGTACCGCTGGGAGCGTCTTTCTTAAACTTATGATGCGCCTCAACTATCTCAACATCATAAGCATCGCCCATAATTTTCGCAACGTCTCCCGCGACCTTGAATAAAACATTAACACCGATGCTCATGTTGGGCGCAAAAACACAACGAATACTTCCGGCCGCATGACTGATCGATTTCTTTTGTTCTGCCGAAAAACCAGTCGTCCCTATCACTAAAGATTTTTCATATTTTACTGCCACACTTAGAGTATTAATGCTGGATTCGGGAGTTGTGAAGTCGATGACCGCGTCACAATCTGCCATAGCATCTTCAATATTTTCTACGATGGCGATTCCCTTTGTTCCTATGCCCGCGGTCTCTCCCACATCATTTCCAATTGCAGGATGCCCCGCGTACTCGGATCCGCCGGCAATGCTGACACCCTTAGTATCTTCGATACATGAAAGGATTGTTTTCCCCATGCGCCCTGCGGCGCCTATCACAACTATTTTAATCAATTCTTAATCCTCTTTTTTAATGACTGTTCGGTATCGCAGGTCGCCGTAGAAACCTGGTTAACGTACCGTTGTTGCCCCCACGCCTGTCCTGAGCTTGTCGAAGGAGCTAGTGGTTAGTAGAGCCCATGCTTGTTCAGGACTTCCTTAACACTTTCGAGGTGTGAACTGGAAAGCGTGACCAGAGGTGTCCTGACTTCGTTTTCTATCTTGCCCATAAGGTGAAGCGCGGCCTTGACGGGCACCGGGTTGGTGTCGATAAACAAAACATCATTAACCTCCCTCATTTCGTAATGAAGGGAACGCGCCCTGGCAATATCCCCATCGGCGGCGGCTTTGCACATCTCAGCGACTTTTCCCGGCAGGATATTGGCAGACACAGAAATCACACCTTTTCCTCCAATAGCGAGAATGGGCCACAACAAAGCATCATCGCCGGAAAGGACAATGAAATCTTTTCCGCAAAAGTCTATGATCTCGCTGATCGCTTGCAGTGATCCAGACGCTTCCTTGATACCGACAATATTTTTTATTTTTGCCAAACGAGCCACGGTTGCGGGGTTCATGTTCACCGAAGTCCGACCGGGAACATTGTAAAGGATAACGGGAAGGTCGGTATCAGCGGCAATGGATGAAAAATGTTGGTATAAACCTTCCTGGCTTGGCTTGTTGTAATAAGGAGTGATCTGAAGAGACCCGTCAGCTCCCGCATCCTGCGCATGCTGGGTCAGCTTGATGGCTTCCTGAGTTGAGTTCGACCCAGTCCCGGCAAGCACGGGCACTTTTCCCTTACTAGCTTCAACCGCAACACGTATAACCAGATCGTGCTCTTCATGGCTCAACGTAGCCGACTCACCTGTGGTGCCGCAGGGAACAATCCCATTGGCTCCGTCCGAAATCTGATACTCAATCAAACTGCGCAGGGACTCTTCATCCACCTTTCCGTTTTTAAACGGTGTGACAATCGCAACAAAGGCTCCTTCAAACATCTCAGATTCTCCAGTATTTATCCTGCTCAACTAACAAAAAAACGCGGTGTATAACTCGACGTTGTATAAGTTTTATTAAAACAACTACAACTCGACAACAGTTCCTTCGAAAACAATTTTAGCTGACCCCTCAAGAAAAATTTCTCCGAAGTCCCCGTCACCATTGGCGTTCTGAAAATCAACCGTCAAAAATTCTCCACCCTGAGTCTGGACACGGACTGGTGGTTTTACCAAACCCGCCTTACTGGCCAACAATACCGATGCGACCACTCCCGTACCGCAAGCGAGTGTTTCACCTTCCACACCGCGCTCGTAAGTGCGCACCCGAAGTTCGTTTTCTCCCTGCTTTTGTACGAAGTCGACATTCGTTCCCGCCGGAGAAAACTGAGAATGTATTCTGATGCCTCTTCCGATCCCGCATATATCTTCGTTATCTATGTCATCCGAGTACACTATGGCATGCGGAACACCGGTATTAAGACTGTCCACTTTGAATGTTTTTCCATTAAGATCTATTTCCAGATTCCTTTGCAAATCTTCAGGAGAAGTCATCTTGATACGCACATGACTTCCTTTTACCTCCGCAGTGATAATTCCGGCAGTGGTATCAAAAGACATTTTTTCCGGAGCAATTTTTCTCTCAAAAGCATATCTGGCAACACAACGCCCTCCATTTCCACACATCTCGGCGGAACTACCATCTGCATTATAAAAATCCCATTTAAAATCCGCGTTATCCGAATCCTCAATAAAAATCACGCCATCAGCGCCCACGGAAATCTTGGGGACACAAATTTTACTCACAAAGTCGCGTTTCGCAGAATCTTCTATGATCGAATCGCGATTGTCGATGATGATGAAATCGTTACCACTACCGCTCATTTTTGTAAAAGCAATGCTCATGAATATTTTCCCTGCTAATTATGACAATTTATTATAAGATGCCCATGAAACCCCTTTGGTTTCAAACATATCCCGTTTTACTGGCTGGAACGCTTTAAAGGGTGGAAGTAAAGCTCTGAGGACAAGCGGATTTTAGCACACCCCTTTATCTCTATCAAGGAAACCTCTAAACACATGAATTAACAGATGAAGAGGAGCCTGACCACTCCTCCTGAAGAGAAACCATTAATTTGCAGTCCTGAAATTCCACGATGCGAACTCATTCTGAAGAAGACCAAAATGCGGTCCATCAAACAAACCACTGTGACAATCGCACTCGGTAATTAATCTGTATTGTTCTCGCGGTTCTCATACTGGCTGTTTATTGGCAGGTTCAAGGCCACGAATTTATCAACTATGATGACAGCCAATACATTACCGAAAACAAGCATGTGACATCGGAGTTTTCCGGGGAAAATGTTTTATGGGTATTTACCAGTTCGTACGCATCCAACTGGCACCCGGTCTCCTGATTATCGCATATGCTGGACTATCAACTGTATGGTTTGAACCCCAAAATCCATCACCTGACCAACCTCGGACTTCACATAGCAAACAAAGCTTCTCCCGTTGCCTCCTCCTACGCGGAGGGCGAACACACTCATAATAGGCGATATTTTCTGTGATGGGCTCAATGTTTCTCTCATTGCCCTCTCTCTCCATTTTTCGCTACACTGGCAACATGAAATTACTTGTCTCTTTCATATTCATCATATTTTTGCCGCTCAGGGTCATGGCTTCCCCCATGATAGAAATTCCATCGGGTGAGTTCATGATGGATGGTGGTGACTCAGTCGAACATATCATGTGGGTGGATTCCTTTGCTATCGATTCGAATGAAGTGAGCAATGCCGAATTTGTCGATCAGTTTCCCGATCATAAGTTCCCATCGGGTGCGGGCCCCCATCCTGTCACGAACATCAGCTGGCAGAAAGCGAAAGAATTCTGCCAACGTTCGGGCAAGCGACTGCCTACTGAATCCGAATGGGAGAAATCTGCCAGAGGCACCAATGCGAATATCTATCCATGGGGAAACAAAGCCCCGCGCAAAAAACCGCATCCGTTCTTCTCCGGGGTGATTAAGAGGAGAGTAGGATTAAACAAACGTGATGTTTCCCCTTACGGGGTCCTAGGCATGGCGGGTTCGGTGTGGGAATGGACCCAGGATTCTGTCGGCGAGAAAATAATTACGCGAGGCGGACTATGGAACCATCATCTCGACTACGAATACAGTAAAACTTATGAACGCAATCTGATTGACCCAAACGACCGTTTCATTTTCCTGGGGTTTCGATGCGCACGCTAATTAAAATCACGCGCCGTGCCGGTCTAATACTGGGGATAAAGGCTCTCATCGCTTTTATCATTTCATGGACACGTCCGCGCAGGGCACTGGCGGAAACGGATTATTTTAGCGGGACTGATTACGTAGGCAAAACCCGCGCCGGACCTTACGAAAAGTTCTACATCAATTACTGGAAACCTCTCAGGCGCATCCATGCGGAAACATGGCAATTGGAGGTTGACGGACTTTGTAAAAACCCGCAAAGTTTTCAACTCTCGACCCTGCTATCTCTTAAGGCGAGAACGCAAGAATCTCGATTAAAGTGTGTCGAGTGCTGGTCGGCCAAAGCGAAGTGGAGCGGATTCCATTTCTCACAACTGGAACAGATCACCAACCCATTACCGGAAGCCACAGGAATTCTGTTTCATTGCGGCGACGAATATGTTGAGTATCTGTCACTGGAAAGTCTGCGCCATGAGCGAACCCTTCTTGTCCACCACATGAACGGCGAACCTTTGTCGGATGAACATGGATTCCCCTTGCGAATTATTATTCCCGGAAAATATGGCTATAAAAATCCGAAAGCGATCTTAAGAATGGAATACGTTGCCGAAACCGTGTCCGGCACCTGGAGCAAGATCGGTCCCTACTCCACCGATGGAACAATTTTACCCGGCACCGACCACCCACTGGAACTTGGAAAACGCCCGCACCGCATCCCCGGCGGGGAAATTATTTCCTATTAATTTGGAACCACAGATGAACATTGATGAACACTGATAGATCCCATCTCCCCTTGCGGGAGAAGGCGTGGTATGCTTTTTACGAGATTGCCGTGACCAATCCCCCTCACCTTAATTTTCCACGCTGTCGCTCCGGACGGGCATCTGTGTTTATCTGTGTTCATCCGTGGTTTCATACGGCTGTAAGTTTTTTCGAGTTTGTGCGACACTGTGGGGCGAACATAGAACTCAAATCCCCCTATACCGTGGCATAGCCCCGGCACCTTCGGCCTCCTTCGCAAGGAGGGGAGATTATTTTTTTATGGCTAAAATGGATTACAACATAATCGTGATTGGTGGCGGGTCGGCGGGTTTGGTGTCGGCTTACATCGCGTCTGCGGTCAAGGCGAAGGTCGCGCTCATCGAAAAACACAAGATGGGCGGGGACTGCCTCAACACGGGATGCGTCCCCAGCAAAGCGCTCATCCGTAGCACAAAAATTCTTTCCTACATAAAGCGGCACAAAGAATTCGGATTGAAATCCGCCTCCGCTGAATTCGATTTCTCTGAGATCATGGAACGTGTTCAGTCCGTTATAAAAAAAATCGAACCGCACGACAGTATAGAACGCTACAGCCAACTCGGCGTTGACTGCATAACAGGATCAGCAAAGATCGTCTCGCCGCATGAGGTTGAGGTCAACAGTAAAATCCTCACGACAAAAAATATCATCGTTGCCACCGGCGCGCGCCCTGCTGTACCACCCATTCCCGGACTGGACCAGGTTGATTTCCTCACCACGGACAATTTATGGGATATTCGTGAACTCCCAAAACGTCTGGTGGTCGCGGGCGGCGGACCTATTGGATCGGAACTGGCGCAATGTTTTGCCCGGTTGGAGAGCCAGGTCACGCAGGTGGAAATGATGCCGGATATCCTTTCCCGCGAAGATGATGAAATCAGTCAGGCGATTCGCCAGCGCTTTGTTGCTGATGGGGTCGATGTGCGAATCAACACAAAGTGCAAGGAAGTCGTTGTCGAGAACGGCAAGCAATTTATGATCTGCGAAAAGGGCGGGCAGGATCAGAAAATCGAATTCGACAAAGTACTCATCGCCGTTGGACGCGCCGCCAATACGAAGGGATTCGGACTCGAAGAAATTGGCGTTCAACTGGGGCCAAGTGGTACCGTGAGGGTCGATGATTACCTTCGCACGACCACTCATAAAAATATTTATGCCTGCGGCGATGTCGCCGGCCCCTACCAGTTCACCCACACAGCGGCGCATCAGGCTTGGTACTGCGCTGTCAACGCATTGTTTAGTCCGTTAAAAAAATTCAAAGTCGACTACCGGGTCATCCCCTGGTGCACCTTCACCGATCCGGAAGTGGCGCGGGTCGGGCTCAACGAAAAGGAAGCGAAGGAACAGGGCATCGCCTACGAAGTCGCGCGTTATGGCATTGATGATCTCGACCGGGCTATTGCCGATGGGGAGGATCAGGGAGTGATGAAGGTATTAACCGAACCGGGGAAGGATCGTGTCCTTGGCGTGACCATCATGGGATACCATGCGAGCGACCTGATCACCGAATATGTGTCAGCGATGAAGCATGGGATTGGACTCAACAAAATCCTTGGCACAATTCACATCTACCCCACGATGTCGGAGGCGAACAAGTTCGCCGCCGGTATCTGGAAAAAAGACCACGCTCCCCAAAGACTTTTAAAATGGGTACAAAAGTTTCATAACTGGCGCAGATAACAGTTGAGCGATACACTGATCAAATTTCAATATAGAGTCCGTCTTCCTGCACGGTTACTTTATAGGTGGGCGTGACCAATGAACGGTCGAACTTGCAACTTCCCCGCTTGATATTTATCTGGCATTCCTCTTTGTCACAGGTAGCGAACATTCCCTGCAGATTTGGCACCCGGCTGAGACTGCCCCCACAAACCCTGCACTCATCGGTCAAAGCGTAATATTTTTCTTCGACGCGGAACAGGGCCAGACAATAGTCCAGCTCGGTGAATGGGTGGGAGAATTTGATCTGCTTACCCACCCCATTTGCCGGGGCATCTGCGATTTCTAAGATTTTGACTTTCGACATGAGTAAGCTATTTATTCCTTTGGCAGGTAGGGGCCATATCGGTCGCGATAGTACTTTTCCAATTCGTAGCGGAAGCGTCCTTTCAGGTACGGCAACTGTTCCGCCGCCTCGTGGTCGAATTTGACGTACTCTTCAGACTTTTCCTGAATGTCATCCGGGCGTTTTATATTGGGGTCCAGATAGGCACCGCCCAGCGGGGATCCGCCCACTATGAGGCCCTGGCCTTTTTTGATCCAACGACCAAGCATAACGCGTTCTTCATCAGTTCCTACTTCTATCGACATGACAAATTCATCCTCATTAATAAAATACGATTATCGGGGCCATGCCCCTTGCTGTGTGCGTGGCAATAAGGTAGCATAACTCTTAATCCATAACCACATTCAGGTCACATTTAAACAATTTATTTCACCCTTTTTAATAGAACACAATAATAGCGATATGACATCAGAAACCGATACCGAAAAATCTGCTGAAACCTGGTTCCAGGAAGGTCTCTCCGCCGGCAAATCAGGCGACCCACGAACCTGTCTCGAATCCTATAAAAAAGCCATCGAAATTAATCCGGACCATTTTCTGGCCCACTTCAATCTGGCCATCCGCTACGGCAAACTACCCATGAACATCGAAGCGGCCAGACATTTCAGAGAAGCCCTGCGGCTGAAACCAGAATCACCGATGGTCCATTATAGTCTGGCTATCGTGTGCAATCTGATCGGGGAAACAGATAACGCCGAGCATCACTATAAGGAGGCGATCCGCATCAACCCGGAATTTGCCAAAGCGCACAGTAATCTAGCAATGCTCCATTACTCAGTCAAACGGGGAAAGGAAACCATCCATCACTTGTTGAAGGCAGTTGAAATGTTCGAAAAAACCGGGGATGAATTCATGGCCGATAACGCCAAGAGTATTCTCAAAGACTGCTATAAGGAGTTCAACCTCACGGCAGAGGAATGTCAGACGCTTTAACAGGCCCCCCTGATTTAGGAGAATCATGGACTTTGATGTAGTCGTCATCGGCGGCGGATCGGCGGGATACGCCGCAGCCAGCGCCGCTCAATCAGCTGGCGCTAAAGTTGCCATCGTTGATAAAGGTCCGCTGGGCGGACTGTGCATCCTGCGCGGATGCATGCCGACTAAAACGATTCTCCGTTCGTCAGACATCCTTGCGCTCATGCGCCGGGCGAAGGAATTCGGGCTGTCCGCCCAAAATCCATCAGCCGACCTGGCCGCGATCAACGACCGTAAAAATAAACTGATCGCCGAATTCGCGAGCTACCGCACCGAACAACTCAACGACCCGCGATTCACACTCATCGAAGAACAAGCTTCCTTCATCTCCCCGCATGAACTGAAAGTCGGCGATAAATCCATCACCGCGAAAAATTTCATCATCGCGACAGGTTCCAGCATCGCCGAATTTCCCGTTCCCGGCTTGGCGGAATCCGGCTACCTCACCAGCGACCATGTTCTGGAACTGCGCCAGGTGCCGGAATCCATGATCGTCCTCGGAGCGGGACCCGTTGCGGTCGAACTGGCCCAGTTTTTTTGTCGAATAGGAACACGCACCACCCTCATCCAGCGAAGCGACCATATCCTCTCCAAAGGAGACGAAGACTTGGCGCGTCCAGTTGAAGCGAAATTTCGCGAAGAAGGTATGGAAGTTTTTACCGCAACAAAATTGTTGCGCGTTGAGCAATCCGGAGAAAATCGTAGCGTATTTTTCACACACGAAGGCAAAGAGAACGCCGCCACAGCAGAAACCATTTTGCAGGCACTGGGACGCAAACCGAATGTAGAGGGACTAAACCTGTCCTCAGCCGGAGTCGGCATGAATCGTGGGCGGATCGAGGTGGACTCCGAAATGCGAACAAACGTTCCTCACATCTATGCAGTGGGTGACGTGAATGGGCAACATGAGATCGTCCATATCGCCATTGAACAGGGAGAGATAGCGGCGCATAACGCCACGCAAGAAGATGTGCGGCGATTCGATGCGCGACTGAAAACAAGCGTCACCTTCACCGACCCGCCAGTGGCCAGCGTCGGCTTATCAGAAAAAGAATGCAAGGCCAAGAACATTCCCCGCCTGAGCGCATCGTATCCTTTCAACGACCATGGGAAGTCGATGTGCCTTGGCGAAACTCACGGACATGTAAAGTTATTATGCGCTCCCGATAGCGGAGAAATCATAGGCGCACATATCGTCGGACCCGAAGCCGGCGAGATGATCCATCAAATGATCACCCTCATGCACTACAAAGGCACAGTCCGCGACCTGGTGAAAATCCCCCATTACCACCCCACCCTGTCCGAAATCCTCACCTATCCGGCAGAAGAATTGGCGACACAATTAAAGAAGAAAATTTAGCCACAGATGGAAACGAAGACCGGATAAAAATTTCTCAGACAAAGCCTCAGGGATGCAGGCAAAGAAGCGGGAACCGCAAAGTAAATTCTCTTTCTCCCCTTGAACCCGGAAATTTGAACCTCCCCTCCCCACCAAGCAAGCATTCGACCTACCAATAGTTATCCGACTGCAATAATTCTGTGGCAGGATAAAACACCGAAAACAACCCCATGGAATATGCCGACAACCCAAAATAATACTTAAAAAATAAATAGTTGTAATGCATTGAAGAACCGAATAGCCCATCTTGCATATCTTTCATTTAAATGGCTTCCAGTTTGTCGGCGAGGCGGTCGATGGATTCGACAGTGTTGACCTCTGTGGCGCACAGCAGGAGGCTGTCGGCGAGTTCGGGGTAATATTCACCCAGCGGCAGTCCGGCGAGGATTTTATGTTCGAGCAATGCGTCCCGGATTTCATTAGCAGGCCGGGGACATTTCAGCACTATCTCATTGAACGTCTCGGCGCTGAATTGAATTTCGAATCCACTCACTTTGGATAATTTGTTTTTCAGGTAATCGGCTTTCCTCAGGTTCAGTAAAGCCAGTTCGCGCAAACCCTGTTTACCCATCACCGCAAGATAAACGGTCACGGCTAACGCACACAGTCCTTGATTGGTGCAGATATTGGATGTCGCCCGCTCGCGCCGGATATGCTGTTCGCGCGTTGATAGCGTGAGTACAAACGATCTACGCCCTGTACGGTCAATGGTTTCCCCGGCAACACGACCGGGCATCTGCCTGAGAAATTTTTCGCGCGTCGCGAAAAAACCGGCATAGGGCCCACCATACGACACGGGCAGGCCAAACGACTGCGCTTCCCCAATAACAATATCCGCCCCGCGTTCACCCGGCGGTTTCAATATGCCCAGAGACAGCGGTTCAGCCACATTGACGATCAGCAAAACATCCCGCTCTGCCAATTCCTTACTCAGGGCTTCATACTCTTCCACGACGCCAAAGAAATTCGGA
Organism: uncultured Nitrospina sp.; assembly: GCA_913045445.1. Taxonomy (GTDB): domain Bacteria; phylum Nitrospinota; class Nitrospinia; order Nitrospinales; family VA-1; genus Nitromaritima. The sequence continues at coordinate 18,661 of CAJWQP010000036.1, forward strand.
CTCTGCAATACCACCGCCGAAGTTTTATCGTTCAAATTAGCGCGGATGAATTCAAGGTCGGTCTTGCCCGTTGAATCAAATGGCACCTCTATCGAACGGTGGTCCGCTCCTCGCAAATAAGTTTCTGTGGTTTGTCTGTATTCGGGATGAACGGCACGGGCAATCAGGAATTCATTCTTTTTGTTTATGCGGTGCGCCATGAGAACTGCTTCGGCAAGCGCTGACGCGCCATCATACATGGAAGCATTCGCCAAATCCATTCCCGTGAGCATGGCGATCATCGTTTGAAACTCGAAGATCGCCTGAAGCGTGCCCTGACTCACCTCGGGTTGATACGGAGTATAGCTGGTAGCGAATTCTCCTCGCAAAACCAGACTCCCTATGAGTGCCGGGGTGTAGTGCCTGTAAGCCCCCGCCCCGAGAAAGGTGGTCACTTCCTCCGCATCCGGGTTTCGCTTCTGCATTTGACGAAGCGTGGCAACAATTTCGCTTTCGGAAAGCGCCGATGGCAGTTTGAGAGCTTTGTCGCCCAGTCGCAATTCGACGGGAATACCGGCAAACAATTCACCGACATTCTGAATGCCAACCGTTTCCAGCATCTCACGAATGTCTTGCTCTGTATGGGGGATGAAACGCATAGTCTCTCACCGATGGGTTTTATACTTGTGCTGGCAACAGTGCCCAGACCCACCATGTGTTTTTAAATAATATTTTAATCAAGATACTCCCTCGTCCAGTCTACCTTTAAAACTTCTAATGATTGGAGGGCTGGGCCGTCCGCTTCGTCCAAGACCCTCATCATGGGGTGCGACAGAGTTGTTCATTATTCTACTAAAGGAGGGAGCTCATCACTCCTGATTTTTACATTGTTCAGCGTACTGCTCTGCTTTCAGCAAGCCCTCGCCAGGGCTGGAATCGGAAACCTCGATTTCTATCATCCAGCCTTTGCCATAAGGGTCACTGTTTACCAGGTCGGGCTGTGACTCCAGATCTTTATTGATAGCCACCACCTTGCCAGTCACAGGAACATAAACATCGGAAACTGTTTTAACCGACTCCACCACTCCAAACGTGTTTTCCTTTGTCAGTTCCGTCCCTTCGGCAGGCAACTCCACAAACACGACATCGCCTAACTGGCTTTGTGCAAAATCGGAAATTCCAATAGTGGCCCGGTTATCTTTCAACCGCACCCATTCATGTTCAATCGTATAGAGAAGATCGTTTGGGATCTCCATGTTCTACCCCCCCCCTTAAACAGTAAAAAGATTATCTATTAGCCTCAGTGCAAATTATTTTTTAACGTGACTGGGAACAAATGGCGGCCTGACCACTTCAGCGGAAACG
>CAJWQP010000037.1 GCA_913045445.1 uncultured Nitrospina sp.
ATGATTTTTTCAAATCCAATTTGCAATTCAGAAATATCGCATAGCGTTCTCCCTGCAATATGGCCCAACATCCTCCTACAAGAATGATGCGTTAAAGTATTGAAAAGATTCTATAAATCCTGAATAAAGTGACTTGCGAAGGAACGAATCTGTTTGCCATTGAGAACATGGAACCGACGAATTTTCTCTATGGTCTGATTGGAAAAACGTTTGAGTGGAATGTGGATAATGCTTTTTTGATATTTTCGTGCCAGCCGTCGCCAACTTGATTTAGGAAGGCACGGAGAAACTACGGTGATATGTTTTTGCTGGGAATGAAAGAAAGAGGCTTCAAGTATTTTTTCTTCCAGAGTTTGAGCGATGTGAATTCTGGGGTCTTCCCAGATATCCGGAATAGGGCGGGGAGGGTAAATCATCATACATCCACCGTAGGTAGCGCGCCCTATTCCCGGTCCAATCATATCGTTCATGTAATTGGTGGCGAAAAAGCACAGGGTTGACTCTTCATTATGCTCCGCATACCAGGTTTGCCGCCACTGATAATGATTGGGGTTGGGTTCAGCATCAAATAAAAATACTACGATTTCCACACGACCCCGGGAAGCGGGAATTTCTTTTACATAAATGTCTCCCTCATGCCAGTGACGGAGTGTATCGCGCATATCTATTCCATCTTTGACAGAAGAAGTAAACTTCTCTGTCCTCGCGAGATCATTACTCAGCAGAAGTTTTGTTTGCTCTCGAACGTGTGAGTTGAAACTCTCTATTTGTTCATCCTCTGGCGGGTGCGAGCACTGTCCGTAAGGATTCCAGTTATATTTCCATTCAACTTGTTTTTTCATATCCGGCTCTGGCTTCAGGTCCATGCTACGCCATTCGAGTTGGATTTCTGATAACCGGTTTTTCATGTTTATGGGCGAATCGTCTTCACTGATTGCTTTGTCTATGCCCAGGATTAGAGGTTCAAACGGTGTGGATTCGTTGTCATGAAAGGGATATTCTCTCGCGGCTTCAAGAACGGCGATTGCGAATGGGTCTCCGCCTATTTGCTTGGCTGTTGTGATCAGGGTGTAAAGGTCTGGCGTCAGGCGGTCTTCCATTAAGGTAAGGTTACGAACGTATTGCAGGTATATTTGAAAAGTCTGCGATGTCAGGTTGTGGTAGCGCACCTTATGCTTTTCGGTGAATATCTGGCGGGCACGAAGAAGTATTTCTTTTATTCCATCAATGGAAACTTCTTTGTCCGATTTCATCTCTTGTCGATTTTTTTCGTATAAATAGGTGATATATGGAAATTCTGTGAGCGCGAAAAACAGGGTTTCCCTCTCGACCCCAAAACTTTGTGGAATTTGGGAGGGCTCTGGTTTTTCGTAAGGTTTTCTTTCATCATATGCTTCCTTGATCCATGGCCAGTCTAATATGGAGCAGATCAAAGTGATGTGGCTGAATTCCATTTCCAACTGGTGGAGTTGAAAAGCCATCCATCTGACCCTTTTGTCATGGAGGCTACCGGGGTCTGGTCTTTTGACGATGAGTAACACGGCGGCACAAAACTTTTCGTAAGACATATGCCTGAGTGCGTATGTATCGGGGAAATCAATTTTCCTTGGCTCATAAATATCACAGCTCAAATCAATATATTTTCGAGGAATTCCTTCCTGAGCGGCAATGCGGAGTCCCATGATCATCGGCTGGCAGGGGTCAACAGGGACGTAGTTGACGGCGCCTTTTGATTCCTCCTGGCAACTCAGGGATATCAAAGGTAATCGATTGATTCCATTTTCGACGGTTGATTGAAACTCCGGCGGTAAAGCCACAGTGATGCAATCAGGGGAAGCCGATAGTATCTGTTCACGAATTATGCGAGTGAAATTTGCGCTTCCATGCACGACTGGAAGGAAACGGATTTTTTCACTGAGGTGGAAGATACCCATGGTGGTTATCGATCAGGATGAAGAGGGCTGTCCTCGTCAAAAAAGAAATCTCCTAATCCTTGCGGCAGTTGCGTTTCTCCCAACGCCCGGTTTCTCTTTGCAGCCATGCCATCGAGATCTAACGCATCATCTCCAAGGACTTTTTGTACGGATTCCTGCCACACTGTATCTTTCGCTAATGGATGGTCCTTGTCCTGCGCCAGGCGCTTCATCGCGTATTGCAGAATATGAAGTCCGTCCCTCGGAGAAAAATCCAGGTCGAGTTGGTGCGAGCGTTGTAGGAAATCCACGGTCATTTTCAAAAGCTCAGCTTCGGCGAATGGAAGGTGATATTGTAAAATAGACATCTCATCCTGATAATCAGGCATATTCAATGCCAGTGTGGGTTGGAGTCGGGACAGGATGTAGTCAGGAATTTCAAAGGTTGATTCATCCTGATTCATGGTGACACAGGCACGAAATTCCTGATGCGCCTGAATGCGTAGTCCAGCGATAATCGACTCGACGTAACGCCTGTGGTCCAAGAGAGGCGCGAGGGAGGCCCAGCTTTTTTCATTCATCCGGTTTCCTTCATCAAGGATACAAATTCCTCCGGTGATCATAGCCGTTACCAGTGAGGATGCGTGATATGAAATCTTTCCTGATTCCGCCAAAACCGGGGTGATGAGTAAATCTTCCGGACGCGTGTCACTGGTGCATTGAAAGATATAAAGAGGTTGTTTTCTGTGTAACGCCGCGACCATTCCAAGCGTGGTTTTTCCGATTCCCGGCATTCCAGTGATACGGGGAGCCAATGGAAGGTCCTTTTCCGATACCACAAGCCAGCACGCTAAAACTTGTTTCAGAATTTCACTCTGTCCGATCCATTCGGGTTGAGTGGTGTCGGCATGGCTCAATGCGAGAGTTATGCCTCCTATGGTCGCAGTCTTGGGTTGATTACTATCTTTCATTCATTCCTCAATTTGAGATCATAATAGATAATGTCGTAAAAAGTTATTGGTTCATGACTAGTTAACGTCCCTCAAAAATGACTAAAATGCAGTCATGACGCGGCAAAAACCGATGCATCACCGTACACAGGAAAAGCTGATAAAAGAAAAGGTGTGAAAGTTAACAGCAGATGGAATATTTGGCGATGGCGCATGGTACACCTCCCTTTATAATCAATTCGCATAATTATTATACAATATTATATTTTAAACAATTACCGATTTGTGAATGGCCTGCATTTCTGTGCTATCCTTTGTGAAAGGAGGCAGTAAATATGATTGTAGATTTAAATTTAAAAGGTAAGCGAGTCCTCATCGTTGGTGGTGGTAGAGAGGCAGCAAGAAAGGTGGATGCGCTTCTCAGCCAGCGATGCGATATTGTTGTGGCTGCCGAAAAGGTTGAACCATCTATCAATGAACATTCATCTAATGGGAAAATCAATCTTGAATTGAGGAAAATAGAGAGTGTTGATATCATAAAAAAAAATGAACCACTTGATATGATTCTTGCAGTGACAGATGACCGAAAGTTAAATCGGGAGATTGTTCAGTATGCCCGGACTCGTAATTGTTATGCCTATGCGGCCGATGATCCTGAGGTGAGCGATTTCAGTCATCCGGCGGTCATTAATGTTGGCGATGTTGTTCAGGTCGCTATTTCTACAGGCGGTAGAAGTCCGCTTATGTCTAAAACTTTGAGAGAGAAAGTAGAGCCTGTCGTTATAAATGTGATCAATGGATTGATTTTGGATCAGATTAAATTACAGGAACAATTACGGGTTTCAGCTCAGGAAATTCTCCCATCACCTGATCAGCGGAAAAAATTTCTTGTTTCTTTAAGAGATGATGAAGAAGTTCTCAAGCTACTGGATGCAAAGAAATTCTCAGAGGCGAATAGGCTGGCAAATAAGCTTCTCGATGCATATGCTCAGAAAATCTCAGGTTAGAGGGCGATACTCCAAAATTTAAGTTGATTAATGTTTGGGTGAAGACATCATATGTCAGACGCTACCGACAGATTTTTTGCTGAATATATATCCAGATACCTGTCCGGTAACAGGGCCGCTGGAATTATTAAGTCGGCACTTGATGATGCGGGTGTGGGATTGATGCCTCTTGTCGATCATTGTGCTTTGCGTACTCATGACGTGGACAAGCGGGCTGAACAGGTTGTTGAGCTTGGGTTTGTGCATGATGATTCAATTGGAATTCTTGAGTTTGATAACTGGTGGGCCAAGGTGTACTGCAAAGAAGGGTACCCCGCATTATTTATAGATCAGGCATATTCTTCAGAACGCGGTAAAAATAGTCTGATCCAAGAATGGGTTGATGCTCATGGCGATCAGGGTTTTCATCATTTTGCTATACGGGTCGAAGATATTGAAAGCGCAATTGACAAAATGAAACGTAAAGGTGTTGAGTTCGCTGGCGAAATTGTCGGCGATAGAGGAACAGATTTAAGGCAGATATTTACCAGGCCTGAAGTCCTGAATGGAAAAGTATTTAGCGTACTTGAGTTAATCGAACGGCGCAATGGTTATACAGGTTTTCTTCCCCCACAGGCTGATGGATTGATGGAATCGACTCGTGATACGCCCGGTTAAAATCATTTACTCCTTATTCAATGATTCGTAAAACTGATCCTCAAACGATTTCTCCATATCTTATAGACGCCTCTAATTATTCCGGAGGTTCAGCAGAGGAAGTTATTATTCCAGAATCTGAAGATGAACTGATTTTGTTTCTGAAAAATAATGAACTTCCCATTACTATTGCCGGGGCCGGAACCGGTGTCACTGCATCCCGTATTCCCGATTCAGGACTCATTATTTCTCTTGAGCGATTTTCAGATTTGGGTGAAATAGAAAATGGATTTATAGATGTTGGTCCTGCTGTGTCACTGGCTCAGCTGAACGCTTATCTTGAAACCACGAAATATTTTTATCCTCCCAATCCAACGGAAACACTCGCGTCAATTGGTGGAACGTTGGCTACCAATGCATCGGGATCAAGAAGTTATAAATATGGTTCTACACGTGACTATATTCTTGAAGCTGATATTGTTCTGGCGGATGGAAGATCGGTTTCTCTAGGCAGAAATCTTTCCACCGAACAACCATTGAAGTTTACAGACGGCACAGAGTTGAGCTTTCCTGAAATTAATTATACAAGTCCAACCTGTAAAAATGCCGCAGGATATTATGTCCGGCCGGGAATGGATTGGTTGGATTTGTTCATAGGATCAGATGGAACTCTGGGCATGTTCACGCGTATCCGGTTGATGCTCCTTCCACGTCCGTATTCTTTCATTAGTGGAGTATTGTTTTTTGAGAATGAGGAGGACAGTTGGCACCTTGTTGATTCGATCAGAAACACAGATTCTCAGCTTCTTAACCCTTGTTCGCTGGAGTATTTTGACAAACAGTCTCTTGATCGATTGAGATCTAAATTTGATAATATTCCAGCAAATGCTGAAGCAGCCCTTTTTTTCGAAAATGATATTCTCAGGGAAGAAGAATATGATCTGACTCTGGAAGCATGGTACGGCTATCTTGAGGGTATGAGTGTGTTGCTGGATGATTCATGGTTTGCACAAACGCCCGGCGACCTTAGGCGATTTAACGATTTTCGCCATGCCATCCCTGCTTTGCTCAATGAGGAAAACAGTCGGCGGGGAAGAATTAAAATGGGTACTGATATGGCAGTTTCTGATAACCGCCTTATTGAAATGATGGATTTTTATAAAGATATGCTTGAAAAACAAGACGTCGATTACGCTGTATTTGGGCATTTGGGTGACAACCATTTACATATAAACCTGTTGCCTGAATCAGATCAAATAGATAAGGCGCAAGATATTTACAATGAACTGGTCAAACAGATTCTTGAGTGGAATGGAACGGTTTCGGCTGAGCATGGAATCGGTAAATTGAAGAAAAAATATTTTTCCCAGATGCTGGGACAGTCTTCTTTGGAAGAGTTAAAAGCCCTAAAAAGTTCATTTGACCCCGATTTTATCCTGGGGCGGGGTAATATCCTTTAAAAAATGCGATTTTAGATGGGTTGCGCAAGTTTCGGGGTGTATTAAATGCTACGTCTGTTGACAGTGGCTTTTGCTAGATATAGAATCTCCAGATTGTTTGTTATGGCTTTAGAAGTGTAGTTAAGTAGTTATTACCAGCTCAAAAGGTGTCCTTCTTATGTTGGATTCAGTAAAAAGTCTGGTGCTCAATGCTTCCTACGAACCTTTGCAGTTTTGCAGTGCCAAGCGTGCAATTATTATGGTATTGACCGGGCGGGCTGAGTTTATAGAAAGCGATGGTTATGTTGTTCGCTCGCCTAACACCACTTTCAAATTACCCGCTGTCATTCGAGTGCTTAATATTGTTAAGCGAGTCCGGCGTAACGGAATTGCTTTCAGTAAAAAGAATATTTTACGCCGTGATGATTTTACCTGCCAGTACTGTGGAATGGGTGGTAAATTCCTGACGCTTGACCATATCCTACCCAAATCAAAAGGAGGAAAGTCTGTCTGGACCAATGTGGTCGTTGCCTGTAAACCCTGTAATTTAAAAAAGGCCGATCATACACCTTCTGAAAAAGGGATGGAACTGAACAAGACTCCTTCGAAGCCGGAATTTCATTGGCCATTTTTTCAAATACCTGCCGGGCCTCGCACGCATCTCGATATCTGGGAAAAATATTTGCCCAAGTCTATATTTAATCGAGCTTCCAATAATTAATGTATTTCTTTCTGGTTAGATATTTCTCTATTTAAGGTGTGGATAAGATGGAAGAAATTTCCGAACAATTTCAAATCGCGAACAAATACCTTGTAGAGGGTAAGCTTGAAGAAGCGGAGGAGTTGTTTTCCAGAATAATTAAAGCACAGCCAGATTTTTCAGATGCGCATAATAAGCTTGGTATTGTGCTTAAAGATTGCGGAAAACTGGAAGAGGCGATACGGTTTCATGAAAGAGCAGTGTTTCTAAAGCCTGATTTTGTGGAGGCCCATTATAAATTAAGCATTGCCTTAAGGGACGCAAGCCGTTTAGACGATGCGGTTGCTTCTTGTAAACGTGTCTTGGAACTCGATCCTGAAAATTCACCTGCTATTCATATGCTGTCAGCTTTGACAGGGAATACCACTGGTCGCGCTCCAGCCGATTACGTAACACATTTATTTGATAATTTTTCCAAGAGATTTGACTGCCATTCCGAGGGAAACGGTTATAGAGTTCCGTTGATCCTGAGGGAATTGTTAAATAAACACGTGGATAAGGAGTTTTTTTTTGAAAATGCCATTGATTTGGGTTGTGGAACAGGAATAAGCGGGAGCGCCATAGCCAGCATCACTAAAAGGTTGAGCGGTGTAGACCTTTCTGAAAATATGATACAGGAAGCAAGAGGCAAAGGTGTTTATGAGAAGCTATACGTTGATTCGGTGGAAAAATTTCTGGAAAATGACACGGAGCAATATGACTTGTTCATGTGTACTGATGTTTTTGTTTATATAGGTGACCTGACACCCGTGTTTAATCTTGTGCGCGAGCGGGCTTTGACTAACTCAATTTTTGCCTTTTCAGTTGAGGATGTGGATAGTGCTGGCCCGGATTATGTTTTACGAAAAAGTGGTCGATATGCTCAGTCGGCTCTATATATTCAATCTCTTGCCACAGCAAACACATTTAAAATAATTGACAAGCAAACTGAGATATTGAGAGAGGATAAGGGGAAAACTATTCAAGGGTCCCTTTATATCCTCCAATATGAAAACTAAAATCAAATAACGCTACAGGTTTTTAAATTATGGTAGAACCAAAATCGCTGATTCAAATAATTACCGAAGAGGAATTTCTGTCGCTGGCCCAGGAACCATGTTCTCAGTTGCTAAATATATTCTTTCTGTTTGAGTTGAGGGAAGAAAATAATATGGATATATCTCGAAAGTTTTATTCCAATCTCATTCAGGAATCTGAGTTCCTTGAAAGTTTTATGGATGAGCACGGAGCAAGAGAGAATAAAAAATGGAGCTTTTTCGTCGAGTATCTAGCGTCAATTAGAAATTTGTCTATCGCCGCTTTTTTTACCAGGCACCTTCTTGACAGATATCCTTTTTACGGATTGCGGGAATCACCAGAAAATGAAGTTGAGTTTAAAAATGAGGCTAACAATGTTCTGAACTTTTTGAATCAGTCTATCCTGAATCTATTTGGTGAACTTTATTCAACAGGTGTTGAAAACGGATTAAATGTAACTCGAAACCCGGATTCAAAAATTGAATTTTCTGAGATTGAAACAAATAAAAGGTTGCCTCGTAATGTTGCTGAAGATGAGGTTAAGGACGAAGAGCATCGGATAATTGAGATATGCGAGAAAATAAAGCATGTTGCTAAATTAATGAAGGATTCAAAGGTGCACCGTATTGTAGATATTAAAGATCTTAAATTAGCTGTTTTGCAGAAGTTTAATGAAAAACGAGCCCGAATGTATAAAAACCTGGTTCATAATATCCAGTCAGACTTTGATACTTTTATTAAAAATACAAAACTTGAAATGAACTATAGTGAAGTGAAGATTATGAGAGGGTATATATCCATGCCTTTGCACCTTCTTGAAGTTGCTTTATGGCTGGCACATTTTTACGAACGTCATGAAGATGAAATTCGTCATGGAGAGAGTAAAAAAAGAATTTCCGTTTTGGTTAATAAAGAGACTCTGCTAGATAAAATTATGAATTTCGGCTTTTATTACAGCCAGCATTTTGTTGCTGAAGGAAAAAAGCTTGCCGATGATATTCTCGACTGCTTTTCTAAAATAGTACGTGTAGAGTTACCCATTCCACAGCCTCTTGGTTTTCATGCCCGCCCATCTACTTATGTTTCTCTCATAGCCAGGCAGTATGATGATTTGGATTTATTCATGATTATTGACGGGGAAAAATTCAATACGAAATCTGTTATGAGTTTGTTGCAGGCGGGCGGTACTCTTGCTGATAAGGGTTACCAGTCTGTTCTTTTTGAAGGTGATAAAAGAGTTATCGAGGACGTAAGAATTCTTGCCAAACATAATTATTGTGAAGAGGGTGAAATTCCCGCCCGGCTTTCCTATCTCCGCGATTTAAATAGTTCCTCCTGACCGTTTCCTTTTTATTTTCCTTGCTAATTTAATGACAAATATACCAGATGAAATGTTTGATGTCGTTGATGCTGATGATAACGTCATAGGTCAGGCATCTCGTCACGAAGTGCACACCAAGGGATTAATGCACAGGTCGGTTCACATACTTGTGTTCAATTCTCATGGTAGATTATTCATGCAAAAGCGTTCCATGGAAAAAGATGAGAACCCGGGCTTTTGGGATACGTCTGCGGCTGGGCATGTTGATTCCGGTGAAGATTATGCTCATTGTGCTCAGCGCGAGCTTAGAGAGGAACTGGGAATAGACTGTACTGCTTTGGATGAGATCATGCGCCTCCCCGCGCAAGAAAATACACTTTGGGAGCATGTCAGGGTTTATAAATGCGTTACAGATCGAGATATTAGAATTAATGAGAGTGAAATTTCAGAAGGTCATTACTGGACACTGGATGAGTTAACAGAAACAATCAATTCCACTCCCGTTATATTCACCACAACCTTTCACCTCATATTCAGCCAATTCATTAATAAATTTTAATTATCCTCTTCTTTTCTATTTCTGCGTTAATGCCGATATTTAGTATAGAGACCTTATATTCTGGCGGTGCGTTATGTTAGTTAGTGAAATTGCAAGAAACCCATCTACTGAAGCGGAAAAAACTTGATCGTGTTTTTTGGATATTTCGTGCTTTGGGTGTTCAGGGAAAAAACCTGGGCGCCGTTTTGCAGACTTTCTCAAATTAGAAGATAAAGACAAAAAGCCAGGGGAAAAAGGTCTTTCCCAAAAGCAGGGTAGTCTGGATTATGTAGTCCATCTATCCCCAAAACCCGAGTAAGATAGAATTTCCCTCCGAGCAGGTTAAAGCCTTAGGTTGGTCCAGCAAAAATGTGTATACTTCAAGTAAAATGAAGTGCCTCTAGCAGGAGGTCACTTTGTTTTATTGAAATTATCCTGGTCATTCACTCGCCCTTAGATATTGATGAATTTTTTCGTTCGTTTCCTTTTTGTCTTCACTCTTATCAGTCTGATCCCGGTCAAAGCTTTTTCCCTGAATCAATTAGATATATATAACTCAGGTGAGCCTTTTCAGCTGGATAAAATTATGCCTGAACTTTTGCCGGTTGACCTGTCTCTTTTGGCTGATGATGATATTGAGAAGTTGCTTAAGCATTTGAAGAAAGTTGATTTGGGGTCTCAGTCAAGGGATGAGAAGAACCTTCTTGCTCTGGCACAGGGGTATCTTAATTTTAGAAAAGGGGACTATAAAGCTTCAATCAATTTTCTCAGAAACAGGATACTTGGAAATTTTATATTAAATGATTTGCGTCTTCACTTTGAATCAAATTCTTTGAGAGAGCATGCCGTGGAGTTGCTAAAGGGCAAGAATTATTCGCTTGCTGTTAAATCTCTCCTCCGGTCAATTAATAATCGTGTGAAGCTATTTAAATCATACCCTGACAGTCCTTTTTATGAAGACTCATTGCGCCGATTGTCTCTGGATGAAAAGTTTCTTGGGGATATTTATCAAAAAACATTTAATTACAAATCAGCCTGGCAAATGTATCGCAGGTCATTGATGCGCGATTTCCCGGATAATGGAAATCATAAAGAAGCGGTAACACTGGCGCTTGCTAAAACATATGAGGCGGTGAATGATCTTGGAGAAGCCGCAGACAGTTACGCCGTTTTGCTGAATTCCGTTAGCAATGTTGAAATAAAAGAATCTGCTATTAATTTCTTCGAGAAAAATGAAAAGCGGCTGAGGGATATTAATATTGATTTGCACCTTTATTATTCAGTTATCAATCGGGCATCCATAGAATCAGAAACAAAGAAATTACATGATGCCGATTCAACTGTGCCCGTATATCATAACTCCGCTGTCAGAGAATTTTATGAGGCTCTTGCCACAAACAAAATTTCATACATTCTTGAAACGGGCCGTCGCGTACTGGCTCAGCATCCTGGTATTCGTGAAGCGAGGGGAATAGATCGTATTATCAAGAACAGGATAACATCCTACCTGGAAAAACAGGAATGGATGATTTCGCTCGATCCTGTGGTAGACCTTTTCCCTGCCCGTGAGCTTTCCGATATTGGGTTGCATTTATGGAAGATGAAAAGACCCGTTCAAGCGGCAGGTTTTTATAAAAGAATTGTAAACCGGTATCCCCTGGAAACAAAGTTGTGCCATAAAGCGTTATATTTTCTTGGTCGCATATATGAGGACCTGGGTGATTATTCAACAGCGCTGGGATACTATCATTTGCTTTTAGAGAGATATGATTTTGGAGCATTCAGTACCGCCGCTCGATTTAAGGTTCCGTGGGTTGAGCGTGTTCGCGGTCAATATACCGATGCCAATTTTCACTTTAAGCAGTTAATTTTATTTTACGATTCCTCAGATTATGCAGATTGGAAAAGAAAATACCCATCGTATGATTCATTTTACCCGGCGGCCATGTATTGGCTTGCTCATAATGAGTCTTCATTGGGTAATGCTAAAGGACGTGTGGAATGGCTCAATAAATTAATCACGGATTTTCCATTTGATTTTTATTCTATTCTAGCACGCCTGGAGTTAGGATTTGGATTAGAAAGTTTTTTCGATGATGAGATTGACGTCACCCAGGTGTATCGGACAATGGGTTTGGGGGAGATAGATCGAAAACGTTTGAGCCGATCAGAAAGGCTTATTGCAGTCGGATTTTTCAATCTTGCGGCAAAGGATCTGGAAAAAATTAACTCAAATAACAGCAGTATTGGTTTTAAAGCATATCTTGCCCGTCTACTTAATTTAGCTCATGGCTTCCAGAATGCAATTTTGCTGAATTGGAATATTTTGAAAAATCAGGGTGATGAACAATTAAGTGGGCCTTTAGCCAGAGGTTTATTCCCAGATGCATGGTTGGCCTCAGTTGAAAACCATGCAAAACAATATAATCTTGATCCATTGTTTATATTATCTTTAATGAGACAGGAAAGCGCATTTAATGAAAAAATAGTTTCGTCAGCAAATGCGATTGGTCTGATGCAATTATTGCCAGCTACAGCAATGGATGTGGCTGGTAATCTTGATGTTGAATTTGAAAATACAGATACATTGAAAAACCCTGATGTGAATATTATGTTGGGAGTCAATTACCTTAATCGATTATTGATTTCATTCGATAGTAATCCTATTTATGCATTGGCATCATATAATGCGGGAGATCATAAAGTTAGAGAATGGATTGGAATCAGGGGGACTCTGGGAGCTGTTGAATTTATTGAAAGCATTCCTTACAATGAAACTCGCAACTATGTTAAGAAAATTTTAAGAAATTATATTATCTACCTGGCTTTGTATAAAAATGAGCATGTTGCAAATTTAAAAGATTTATTGGTCAAAGTGTATAATTAGATTGTGAAAAACCAGAACGGCAGGGCTATTTGTTATGACTATATTTGATATTATTGTCGCGGTAATACTTGGGCTTTGTTTCTTGTTTTCTCTGTTTAAGGGGATGATAAGAGAAGTGTTTTCACTCCTGGGTTATTTGGCCGGGTATGTTTTGGCGCTTAATTATCAGGATGACCTTGCTGAATCACTAAAGGAGGCAGTCGCTCAACCTGTCATTGCTCGCATTGCTGGGTTCGTCATTATATTTTTAGTGGTGAGAATTTCATTCGGACTGCTCGGACGGTTGATCAGAAGGTTTATGGTAAGTTCGACGGTTCTTTCTATTCCTGACCGTATTTTTGGGGGAGTGCTGGGGTTGGCCAAGGGGCTGGTCATTACAGCGATTGTCATGTTTCCTCTGAGCTTGTTTGAGGATACATATAAAAAAGCAACTCAAGGTTCAGTGCTTGCGCCTTATCTAGAACAAATCGCAAATTTTATGAGCCAGGAGGCTCACGAGAGGAATTTATTGGATAAGTTCCCTAAAATATCTGTCGATGATGTTAAGAGTAAAATAAAACAGCTGAGCGATTTGGATAAGCTTTCGCAAGATATGAAGGAAAAAAAGGATGATTTATTCAGGGGAATTCAGGAAAAAGCCAAGCAGGCAGTTAAAGATAAACCTCAGGAGGAATATTCAGATGAAGATAAAGATAAATTGAAGAAAATGCTGAATACTTTTTCCGATAAATAACTGCGTATTAAATTTAAAATCTATGGCAACTTGCATTAACATTAATGGCAATATTGAAGAGGAGGCATTTGTTTCTGTCCTTGATCACGGATTCTTATTTGGTGATAGTATTTATGAGGTTATAAGTACCATAGATAACAAACCTTGTTTTCTCAATGAGCATCTGCAACGTCTCCGTCGTTCAGCCGAAGGCATCAGTCTTAAAATCCCCTTTGCAGACTGGTGGTTTTGTGAACAAATTAAGCGCACTCTCGAATATGCGAACAACCAGGAGTCTTATATACGTATTGTCGTGACACGGGGCGTTGGTGACATTAATATTGATCCATCCTCCTGCGACTCCCCCTGTACTCTTATTTTTGTTACGACCGCTCACTTCTATCCTGCTGAGTTGTATAAAAACGGAATTCATCTTGCGGTCGTCAGTATCAAGCGAAATTCAAAGGATGCTTTAAACCCTGGCATTAAAACAGGGAATTATCTAAATAATGTGCTTGCTAAAATAGAAGCAGACCGCCTTGGCGCTCATGATGCGCTTATGTTGAATCCATTTGGTCAATTGACAGAAAGCACAACCAGTAATTTCTTTTTTGTTCAGGAAGGACGAATCATGACTCCATCACTGGATTGCGGAATTCTTGCTGGTATTACCAGAGACATAGTCATACGAATGGCACGTGAAAATGGATTTCCTCTGGAAGAGGGTGTATGGCCTGTTGAGGCACTGGATATGGCGGACGAAATGTTTGTGACGGGTACGGTAAAGCAGTTGATGCCAGTAACCTGCCTGGACGGGAGAATTATTGGGAATGGTAAGCCTGGTGATATTACACGCAGATTGATGAACCTGTATCAAGGCCTTCTCGATAGAATAGAATGATAAGGAGGACAGGTGTCTATATTAATAGGATTGACCGGCGGTATTGGATCAGGAAAATCCCTTGCGGCATCCTACTTTAGAGAGCAGGGAGCGAAGATCATAGATGCAGATATTATAAGCCGCCAGGTTGTTGAATCTGGTCAACCCGCCTGGAAAGAAATAGTCGATGAATTCGGAGCAGATTTTTTGAATCCCGATCAATCACTGAACAGAGAAAAGCTTGCCACCGAAGTATTCCAGAATGAAAAAAAGAGAACTGCTCTTGAAAGTATAGTTCATCCTCGTATTTTTTCTGAAGAGAAAAAACGATATGAGGAATACAGTAAATCGGATTCCAGAGCGATAGTTATTATAGATGCCGCACTTTTGATCGAATCCGGGAATTATAAAAACGTAGATAAGGTGGTTATTGTCAAGACTTCCCTGGAAACTCAGATTGAACGAGTTATGCAGAGAAATGGAATTTCCCGTGAGGAGGTGGAAAATCGCCTGAAATCACAAATGCCCCTAGAGGAAAAGTCTGAATTTGCCGATTATATTCTAGATAATGAATGTTCCCGGGAAGAGTTGAAATCCCAGGTGAGTGATTTGCATATGCAGTTTAAGGACTTGGCATAGCTATTCAAGTCCGCTTAATTCAAGGAGGACAGGAAAATCATGGTCGAAGAAGATGCCGAACCTACAAAGGTGGTCGCAGAATTACTATCCTTTGTCTATAAACTTAATAACGAATACCCAACGAAATAACAACAGTACATAATCACTCAAAAAGCCATATTTATAAGTGGCTTAAGGTGTGAAAATTTTTGCCTTGACTCATCAGGTGCCCTTCGTTATCCTTCTAAAAGTAATGGAGTTACTGGAATTCTTTAGTAGCTTTTGGGAGTTTTCTGTAATCATTCGTCGCCAGAAGTTCCTTGTCGAATCTAACCCCGTTTTATAATCCCACATCAGATCAACCAGAAATGAAAGGCTGGACTTTGCCTGCATATATAATCAGGATAATACTTCTATCTTTTGTACTGACCGTTATTTCCCAGGCGCCTGTTCAGGCCAGCCTCAACAGGGAAGTTCACACTCTGCATCATTATCATTTTTCGACTCCTCTCGGTTTCGAATCCAAAGTAAATTTCTGGAAAAAAGTATATAGCGAATACTCCACCAGCCACGCAATCGTTCATGATATGGATAATCTCAATATCATTTATGAGGTTGTGTATTTTGGAGATGGCCCTAAATTATCCCGTCGTGCCAGAGATCGTAAGCTGGAAAGAACAAAGCGGAAATATAGAAAAATTTTATTACAAATTGCTCGCACCAAGGATCCAAAAACACTTAAATCAGAAGCGAGGCGTGTATATGATCTGGTGAAGTCCGGTTTCAGGAAAGCATCAAGAAGGATGCGAGTACAGATTGGTCAGAAAGACCGATTTCGTGAGGGCCTGGAACGTTCCGGTATGTTTAAGGACAGGATCGATCAAATTTTTAGTGATGCTAAATTGCCGCTGGAATTGGCTGTCCTCCCTCATGTCGAATCCTCGTTTCAGGTGAATGCTTATTCCAGTGCGGGTGCGGCAGGGATTTGGCAGTTTACTCGCGGTACCGGGCGATTATTTATGAAGGTTGGATACGATGTCGATGAACGCCGAGATCCAATTTTGTCGACCATTGCGGCGGCAAAACTTCTGAAAAGTAACTTCAAGGCTTTAAATAGCTGGCCTCTTGCCATCACCGCCTATAATCATGGCACTCAGGGGATGAAAAGGGCAAAAAGGCAGTATGGCGGACATATCGTAGATATCGTTAACGGATATAGAAGCCGCACCTTTGGGTTTGCATCAAAAAATTTCTATGCAGAGTTTTTAGCCGCATTGCACGTTGTGCAAAATAAGGATAAATATTTTCCGGGACTTCGTTTTTATAAGCCTCAGAAAATGACATCTGTCGTGTTTAAGGATTATATGCACATCAGGAGTGTTATGACCCACTTCGGGATGTCACGTGAGGAGATTTCTAAATATAATCCGGCTTTGAGAAGGCCTGTTATCTCTGGACAGAAGAGAATTCCGCGAGGATTTACATTTCAGGCACCGGCAGATCAATTCCCTCAATTACAAGCACGTTATAAAAAAATTCCTTCGAGTGCTCGCCATAAAAGTCAGGTGAGGTCCAAGTGGTATACAGTCAGAAGAGGTGACACCTTATCGGGTGTCGCAAAACGTTACAGGACATCGGTAAATAAACTGTATGCCCATAACAATCTCAACCACAGAAACAAAATATATGTAGGTCAAGTACTTAGACTTCCAGGATGGAAAAAATCTGCTCGTTCTGCAACTCGCATGGTCAAACACAAGAAAGCAAAGCGTGTTTACAGTGGTGATACGATTAACTACAGAGTTCGGCGCAATGACAATCTCACTAAAATCGCACGACGGTTTGATACAGATATAGATGAGTTACTGCGACTCAATGGGATTAATGACCCTGATCAATTGTTTCCAGGGCAGAAGTTAAAAGTTCCGCAGGAAACGGTAGTTGCCCATGCGGTCAATAAGGCTCGTTCAATGCCAAAAATCCCTCCACCTGCGGCAAAAAAGGAAAGATTTAAATTGACGGTTGATCGTTCAAATTCTGTTACAGCGGCAACTAAAAAGTCAGCGACTTCAAATGTCGATATTAAATTTGTAAGCAATAATGAGTCTGCGCATAAGCTAAATGAAAATCGACCTGCTTTTCTTCCAGTTGCATTTGCCAATAACGCTAATCGGTCATCCGGGATAGGGGTGATAACTGTTGATTTTGACGAGACCTTAAGTCATTACGCAGAATGGGCTAATATGTCCGTCCGTAAAATTTTAAAACTCAATGGAATGAGGAGACGGTCGCAATTGAATGTTCACTCCAAGATCAAGGTCCCATTCACAAAGGCAGACCCTGATAGTTTTGTGGAACGGCGGCAGGAGTATCACAAGGGGATACAGGAGGACTTTTTTAATAATTTTAGGATCAACAAGCTCCTGGTTAGAAATGTTTCCAAGGGTGAAACTATTTGGGAGATTTGCAATGAAATCTATTCTATCCCCTTCTGGCTTCTTGCCAGTTACAACCCAGAAAAAAATATTCATTCTCTTTCAGTTGGCGAACCCATCGTCATCCCATTGATCTCACCCGTGAAGGCAGGCTAACCCACTCCCGCTAGCTGTGATGGCAACTGGCTATCCTTATTTATGCCAGCGACTATTACTGCACGCATTTCAGGTTAATATCTGATTTATTCAGGGCATTCATTCAGTGCTGTTTCAATAGCACTAAGATGGGCTTCAATACGTGTGGTCAACGGGAGGTTTGTTGGTGTTTCCAGGGTGAAACTGTGCCCTGTATTCATAGACAATGAATATATTGCCATGGGCCACCATTCCATTTCATTAGCATTTTTTAAGCGATGAATCACCCCGGCATCTGCCTTGATATCATCTATTTCATTATTTAAGTTTACCTGAATGATGTTTTTTACCGCATCAATAATTTTATATCCCAATTCAAGTCCACCCGGTTTATTGGATTTTTGAAATAAATAGTAACCATCGCTGTCACAGTCTTCGTGCAGTTCCAGAGTAAGGTCAAAGTATGATGGCTTGAAGATTGACTGGGTAAGGACGACTTCCGGCAGAGGTGACTCATCCTTGAACAGCCTGTTTAGATCTTTGTTATTATGATTCTCCCTCGTGTCGTATTCGAATCCATACGGATTGATGCAAGGGAGAATAGTGATCTCCCATTGACTTAAGAAGGGCTTGTATTTTCCCGATTCCAAAAATGCACAAATTGTTTCTACTCCACCAGGCTCGTCACCGTGGATGCCTGCTGAAACCAGGACATGTCTGGAGTTATTATCTCCCAGTGTTATTGACTGGAATGGATAGTTTCCTGAAGGAGTTTCGATCTGGCGTAAAGTTTTTATTTGGGCAACGCCATTCAATGAGGATTTCAGACGTTGGATAATTTGTTCATGGTCTCTTTTCTTTTTGAGCGACATGGAAATCAATCAGCAGGATTTTTGATTATATAAACATTCTTTTTTAATAGAGCAAGTTGAACAGTCATAAGCTTTAGCTTTGCAGATATAGCGACCGTGCAGGATGAGATAGTGGTGTGCTTCTTTTTTCCATTTTTTTGGAGTGATTTCAAGAAGTTGTTTTTCCGTTTCCAGTACCGTTTTTCCGTAGGCGAGGCCTGTTCTGTTAGCAACCCGAAAGACATGGGTGTCTACGGCGATGGTGGGTATTCCGAATGCTTCATTGAGAACAACGTTGGCTGTTTTTCTACCTACTCCGGGAAGTTTTTCCAGACTTTCTCTGGAGTTCGGTACTGTCCCTTTATGCTCATCCAGCAGGATTTTGCATGTGCGAACAATATTTTTTGCTTTGGTAGGGGCCAGTCCAATTCTCTGGATAAGCCGGGCAAGTTTTTTTTCACCACAGGTTATAAAGGACTGCGGATCGGGGTGCTTTTCAAAAAGTGCAGGTGTTACCTCATTAACAATTTTATCGGTTGCCTGGGCGCTTAAAATTACCGCTAACAGCAATTCAAAATTGTTTCTGAAAAACAGTTCAGCCTGAGGTTCAGGGATGCTTTTGCTTAAATTTAAATATAGACGGTTGACCGTTTTGGGGTCCAACGCGGAAGGCATTTTAAGACCATGTTATTGAATGGAAATCAAGGAGCATTATGGGCGCAACGGAGTCCTACCCAGAAATCTTCTGTATTGTCCGCCATTCCTGGATAACGGATAGTGCTACGAACAAATTGTTTATCGTCAATCCAGGAGCCTCCTCTGATAACATGCCAACTGAGGATATCTGATGGGCCTTTTGGATTGTTTATGGGGCTGTCTTTGTAATAAAATTCTCCATACCAGTCTTCCGTCCACTCCCAAACCCCTCCAAACATATCGTACAATCCCCATGGATTAGGTTTTCGGGTTCCCACCGGATGGTGTGTATGCCCGGAATTACCACCGTACCAGACATAGGCCCGGTTCATTTTATCTCCCCAGGGGTATTCGGTGGTGGTACCGGCACGGGCGGCGTATTCCCACTCAGCTTCAGTAGGAAGTCGGTGGCCCATCTTGGTGCAATAGTCGCGTGCTTCTTTCCATTCTAATTGGTTGACCGCAATGTTGGGGCCTTTATGAACGGAATTATTATATGGGAATATTTTTCCCCATTTTTCCTGAGTGACTTCATGTGTATCCAGATAAAACGAATCCAGGCAGACTTTGTGAACCGGACGCTCACGGTCATTGGGGCGCTCTCGGACATTGGGGCGAAGAGCCAGATAGTCATGTATTTTATCAGTACCCATCATAAAACAGCCTTTCTTGATGAGAACCATGCCCTCGGGGGCCTTATCTGCCGATACTGAAGAGGCCGATATCAGGATAAAACTTGTCAGTAGCAGGAATATCTGATTTTTCATAGCGGACAATTGTACTTTTCGCGAGCC
>CAJWQP010000038.1 GCA_913045445.1 uncultured Nitrospina sp.
GTCTCCAATGCGGCACCGGATTTCACAGCCTGATTGATGATCCCTGAAGTTTGAGCCGTTTCGCTGTCGATTTCCTTTCCTGTGAGTATCATCTCCAGCGCGCGCGATTTTCCGATGTGTTCGGCCAGGCGACAGGTTCCGCCGAATCCAGGTATCAGTCCCAGGTTGATTTCAGGTAATGCGAATTTTGCTTCTGTCCCGGCGATCCGCAGATGACAGGCCAGCGCCAGTTCTAATCCGCCTCCCATGCACGCACCTTCCACCGCCGCAATGTAGGGTTTTGGGGCGGACTCTATTTTGTTGAGGACTGATTGACCGTACGCTCCGTATTTATGTCCATCCTGTTCAGACTTGATTTTCGACAGCTCCTTGATGTCCGCCCCGGCGCAAAAGAATTTTGTTGATCCCCCTGCGAGTACCACGGCTTTGATATTTTCGTTGCAGTTTATTGATTCAATAGATTCCTCAAGTTCTCCGAGCATTTCGATGCTGAGAGCGTTAGCCGGAGGCCGATTCAATGTGAGAACGGCTACCTGGCTGTCTTCAATCAGGGATAAGAATCGGGGCTGGCTCATAATGGCCTCATTCTACATGTTTTTGGTGATCTATATTCTGTCTTAATATAAATATAGTCCCGCTCTCATGGAATTATCCCGCTTCGGGACTATATTTATACTAAGAGTGGGGCGTTCGAAGACTGAATTACTGGGAGGGGGAGTTATGAGACCCCTTATAAATTATTCCTGTGTATACGGTGCGATACGCACGCCGATAGGCAGGTTTCACGGTTCGTTGTCTTCACTACCGGCTCCCGATCTGGCCTCTTTTGCCATTGGCGAAGCCCTTCGCCGGAGTGGCGTTCCGAAAGAAAAAATAAGTGATGTGATTATGGGTAATGTTCTGCCTGCCGGGATAGGGCAGGCTCCGGCTCGTCAGGCAATGTTGAAAGCGGGACTGCCCGACTCTGTCCACGCGATGGGGGTGAGCAAGGTTTGCGGGTCGGGTTTGACGGCTGTGATTCTGGCGGATGATTTGGTTCGTTTGCATGAGTCCGGATTCATTGTCGCAGGCGGTATGGAAAGTATGAGCCGCGCGCCGTGCATGTGTGGTCCGGATTGCGAGCAGAACTCTCTCTACGAGCAGGACTCGCGTAAGGAGTGTTGCATGGAGCATATGGTCCATGACGGGTTGTGGGACAGTTTTAACGACATGCACATGGGTGAAATTGCTGAACTACTTGCCCGTAAGGAGGGGTACAGTCGGGAGGTTCAAGACGAATTTGCCATGCAAAGTTTTACCAGGGCGCGTAACGCCCAGGAGCGTTGCCGGTTTTCTGCCGAGATCGTTCCGGTGGAAGTCGTGATGAACGATGAAATAAAAATCGTGGATAAAGATGAGTCGCCTTTCGCGAACGATTTGAGCAGGCTGAATCAGCTTCGACCAGTTTTTGATAAGGAAAATGGGACAGTGACTGCGGGTAACGCCTCCAGCATCAGTGACGGTGCCGCGGCTCTCGTCCTGGGTGAATTTGATGAAAACCTTAATCCCATGGCACGCATTGCCGCTAAGGCATCTGTCTCCCGACCCCCGGACCAGTTTCCGCTTGCGCCAGCAGACTGCATTGTCAGTCTTTTGGATCATTGGGGAATGCAAAAAAATGATATAGACCTGTTTGAAATCAACGAAGCGTTTTCGGTGACGACCCTGGCTGTCTGCGACAAGCTTGGGTTGGACAACAGCCGCGTCAATGTTTCGGGCGGGGCAGTAGCTTTGGGTCACCCTATTGGCGCTTCGGGAGCGAGGATTCTTGTGACCTTGCTTCATGACCTGATTGAGCGCGATCTCAAGCGTGGAGTAGCAGTTATCTGCATTGGCGGAGGCGAGGCGGTGGCAGTGGGTATCGAGCGCGATGTTTCTTGGTCAGACGCATTTGGACTATGGGCTTTCTAAAAATCTTTTCAGGAGGAGATCATGTTTTCCGTGGATTTTTACGATATCGAAAGCCATTTGACAGATGATGAAAAACTGATTCGTGACAGTGTCGCGGGGTTTGTTGACCGGGAAGTTTTGCCAGGCATTCAGAAGAGTTTTGAATCGGGCGAATTCCCCTTCCAGTTGATTAAGAGGATGGGGCAGGAAGGTTTTCTCGGTGCCAGTGTGGATACACACGGTGGAACCCGGATAAGTCCTGTCGCTTATGGATTGATGATGCAGGAACTGGAGCGTGGCGATAGTGGACTGCGTAGTTTTGTTTCAGTGCAAAGCAGTCTGGTGATCTATCCGATTCATCAGTTTGGCACAAATGAGCAAAAGGACCGATGGCTTCCCGGACTCATCAGCGGTGACAAGGTGGGGTGCTTCGCGCTCACCGAGCCGGATTATGGGTCCGACCCATCGGGCATGAAGGCGAAAGCTGTCAAGGACGGGGATGCTTATGTGCTGAATGGATCGAAGATGTGGATCACCAGCGCCGATATAGCAGACTATTTTCTGACTTGGGCTTATGTGGATGGTATCGTGCGCGCCTTCGTGGTCGAAAAAGGTTCTCCGGGCATGACGGTGCAACCGATCAAACATAAATTTTCCATGCGTGCTTCTGATACCGGCGAGATTCATTTTATCGACTGCCGTGTTCCCGCTGAAAACATGCTTCCAGGCGTAGACGGGCTCTCCACGGCTCTTGGATGCTTGAGCCATGCGCGTTACGGCATTGCCTGGGGTGTTCTAGGGGCGGCGGTGGCCTGTTATCAGGAGGCGGTGGAGCACTCCAAGTCGCGTATCATGTTTCAGAAACCCATCGGCGCATTCCAACTGGTGCAGGAAAAATTGGCCGACATGCTCACCGACCTGACCTGTGCTCAGCTTCTCTGCCTGCAACTGGGAAGAATGATGGCAAAGGATGAAGTTCACTACACTCGGATATCAATGGCCAAGCGCAACAATGTTCGTGTGGCGTTGGACATCGCACGCAAGGCGCGGGACATTCTCGGCGCATCAGGAATCAGTGTGGAATACAGCACCATCAGGCATATGCTCAATCTGGAGAGTGTGTATACCTATGAGGGAACTGATTCGATCCACACGCTTATTTTAGGAAAAAAGATCACGGGACTTGATGCGATTCATTAGAGGAGAAACTGTCATGTTTAACTTAAGGGTAGGAGTGGTTGGGGCTGGGATTATGGGCGCTGGTATCGCTCAACGAGCGGCGACCTTCGGTTTTAGCGTAACCCTTGTGGATAAAGATGATGCATGTCTCCATGCCGCTGAAAAAAGGATGGCGAAATCATTGGATAAAATGGTCGAGAAAGGAATTGTTTTGAAGGATATTGAATATGACGTCCTGACTTTGGTCGCGATGACAACAGATATCAAAGCGGTTTCCTCAAGCGATCTTGTGATAGAAGCGGTGAATGAAAATCTGGAACTGAAACAAAAAGTTTTTATGGAACTGGAACAGATTTGTCCTTCGAATGCTATTTTAGCGACCAACACATCGTCTATACCGATCGCATCACTCGCCAATGTAACCCGTTCGCCTCAGCGTGTTGTCGGGCTACACTTTATGAATCCGGTTCCGGTCATTCCGTTGGTTGAGGTGATTCGAACTGACCAGACATCCGATGCCACTTTTAAGACCTGCATAGAGTGTTTGGAGGAGATGCAATGCGAGACGGTTCAGTCGAAAGACAGCCCTGGATTTATAATTAACCGTATTTTAATTCCAATGATAAATGAGGCGGTGAAAGTTCTGGAGTCTGGCGTTGCATCGGCAGAAGATATTGACCGCGCCATGGTGCTGGGAACAAAACAGCCGATGGGTCCGCTGGCGCTGGCCGATTTGATCGGACTCGATACAGTGGTCCATATTCTTGAAACGTTGTATGCCGGATTCAATGACGAGCGTTATCGGCCCTGTCCATTGCTGTTGGACTACGTCAGGGGAAACCGACTCGGTCGAAAGGCAAGCCATGGATTTTTTGATTATCGAGACGATGCTGAACCGTTCAGTTGCCTGACTCCTTATCCTAAGCGCTGGGTTTCCACCTGAGTTTAGGGCTACGGGCGGCGGTGGTTTCGTCGGGGCGGGAGGCGACTGGCATATACGGCGCATCGTGGAATATTCCCGGACTGGATTCGGCCTGTCTGGCTATGTCTTTCATGGCCTCAATAAATCCATCAATGGTTTCCTTTGATTCAGTTTCCGTTGGCTCAATCATCAACGCGCCTTTCACGATCAATGGAAAATAAACAGTGGGCGGATGGAATCCGTAATCAATGAGCATTTTGGCGATGTCCATGGTGCTCACTTTATGTTTGAGTTGGTGCTTGTCGTTGAACACAGCTTCGTGCAGGCTGGGTCCGTCATAAGGCAAGTGATACTGCTCTTGCAGGGATGCCTTGATGTAATTGGCATTGAGTACCGCCATTTCCGCCGCCAGTTTAATTCCTTCAGGTCCGAGTGAGCGGATGTAGGTGTAAGCCCGAACGAGGATGCCGAAGTTGCCGAAGAAGGCTTTCATCTTGCCTACACTGTCCGGGCGATCTGAATTGAGTTTGTATCTTCCATCTGTGTGTTCTATGACGGGTACCGGAAGATAGGGTTCGAGTTTATCGATGACTCCCACCGGGCCGGCACCGGGTCCGCCGCCGCCATGGGGTGTGGAAAATGTTTTGTGCAGATTGAAATGCAGAACATCGATCCCCATAGCGTCCATTTTGGTTTTTCCCATCACCGCGTTCAGGTTGGCTCCGTCACAGTAGACCAGCCCGCCTTTGTTGTGAACGATCTCGGTGATTTTAATGATGTCTGTTTCGAACATTCCCAGAGTGTTTGGATTGGTCAGCATGATCGCGGCGGTATCTTCATCCATCATCGATTCCAGTTTTGCCGGGTCGATCAGGCCGCGTTCGTCCGATTGTATCTGGACAACACTGTAGCCGCACAAAGCCGCGCTGGCTGGATTGGTTCCGTGTGCGGAGTCGGGCAGGATGATTTTTTTTCGTTGCGCTCCCTGCTTCGCCAGATAAGCGTGAATCATGAGCATACCCGCCAGTTCACCATGTGCGCCAGCGGCAGGTTGCAGACTCACATGGGCCATACCGCTGATTTCCTTCAGGTATTCCTGTAGTTCAAACATGAGTTGAAGGCTGCCCTGCGAAAGCGCTTCGGGTGTGTACGGGTGGTGTTGGGCGAATCCGGGAAGAGCGGCGGTGACTTCATTGATTTTCGGGTTGTATTTCATAGTGCAGGAACCGAGCGGATAAAAATTGGTGTCGATGCTGAAGTTCCATTGCGAGAGTCTTGTGAAATGCCGCACAACATCAAGTTCCGTCAGTTCTGGAAAACTTTTGATAGGATCGCGAATTTCACCTTCCGGCAGTAATGCTTCAAGTTCAACTTCGGGTACGTCGCATTTTGGAAGTGAATAAGCGGCGCGTCCCGGTGAACCCATTTCAAACAGGAGCGGCTCGTCGAAGACCAGTCCCTTCATTGCGGTTGAAGAAGAGTTTGATTGCTGGCGGGTAGATTCGGTCATTGTGAGGAGTTCCTTTGAGATTTTTAATAAATCTCCCCCAACCTCTCCTTCGTAAGGAGGGGGATTATTTTACTCCTCCTCTTACCAAGGGGAGGCTGGATGGGGTTTTATTATGCAAGAGCAACGATTTGTTTACCCTAGCAACAGGAAAATATTTTCAAGCACTGTTTCTGGTGAAAGTATATCCGGGTCACGTTCTTCGAGCAGGGCGTGTCTTGTATGGACCGGACTCCATCGCGCGGTTTCTCCGTGCTTGAAGATGGCTACGACCGGAGTTTGTACTGCCGATGCCAGATGCATAATGCCAGTATGATTGCAAAACAGCAAATCACTTTTTTTTATGGTCAGTGCCAGCTCTTTGATGGAAAGGATTGGCAGTCGGCCTATCTTGATTTGCGTTCCTCCGCTGAGGCTGTCTATTATCGCTTCTTCACCCGGCCCGCAGATAAACAGGACTTCCGCTTTTTGCGAGTTGGATAGCTGTTCCGCCACTTTGCGGAAGTTATCCAGCTTCCATCCCCATTCCGCGACACGGGTTCCCGGTTTGATGAGCACCAGCGGGCGATCAGGGTGCTGACGTGATTCCCCCAGCACCGTTTCTATTTTCTGCGTTTCATTTTCGTTGAAGTACAGCCGAGGTGGTTCAACGATCTGTGTTATTCCCACGTGACGCAGTAATTCAAGATTGTTCAAGCTCTCATGGCGCGGTGGAGTGTCCGCTGACAAACGCACATCGTAGAGCCAGTCTGTTTTATCGTGTGCGTATCCTACTCGGTATTTTGTTTTGCTGGCGAGAGCAATCAGCGAAGCGGTGGCGCTGAACTTTTTATTGAGAGTGAATACAACATCGAACCGGTTGCGTCGAAGTTTTCCAAGAACGGCGCCGGGGTTTTCGGAATCAAACGAAATGATTTCGTCTATATACGGATTATCGGCGAGGATGGAAACATTGGCGCGGTCTACCAGAGCGCTTACTCGAAGGTGCGGAAACGTCTTTTTGATCGATTCATAAACGGGTATCGACAGCACAACATCTCCCAACCGGTCAGGTCTTATCACGAGCACCGAGCGGGCAGATGTAAAGTCCATGGGAAGCGAAAGCGGACTTTTCCTGCCGGAAACCAGCCCGATGGCAGACCATAAGAATTTTTTTGCAGTGCGTTCTATTTTGCGAGCCAGTTCGGCCATTGAGTGTGCGCTATGGAGCTACAGTTATGATTAGGTTGTCGGGTTGGCCTGGTCGACAAGCATGATAGGAATATCATCTTGAATGGGATATTCAAGTTTGCAAGTGCTGCAGGTCAGGCCTTTTTCTTCAGATGTTAGTTTCAGGTCTCCCTTGCATTTGGGACAAACCAGAATATCCAAAAGTTCTTTATCGAATGCCATTGGGTCACCTCTTGCTTAGTGGAATAAATGTCAGGTTGAAGCTAACATTTTAATGTGCTCGGAGGCTAATATTTTTGTCGCATCAAATACGTTTTGTACGGTTACTTTGTCCATGCACTCCAACGTTCCCAGCGGGCACTGCCGTTTCCAACAGAAACTACAGGGTAGCTCATGATACAGCGCCCGGTGATTTTTTGTGTAGGCCCCGTTGCGGTCAGGGTGAGTCGGTCCCCACACCGAGACAGTTGGGACCCCCAGCGCGGCGCAAAGATGGAACGGTCCGGAGTCGCTTCCCACAAACAGGGAAAGTTTTTTGTAGAGTCCGATAGACTGCGCGATGGTCGTCGCAGGGGCCGTCCACGATTTTTGTTTCATCATGGAGGCAATTTCCCGGACCATGTCTTCTTCTCCCGGCCCCCAGGTGAGAAGAATGTTAAATCCCATTTCACTCACCAGCCGGTCGGCAAGTTCGGCGTATCGCTCCAGGCTCCAAAGCTTGGTGGGAAACCCGGCTCCCGGATTGATCCCGGCGACAGGTTTGGTTTTGAGTTCCGGATTTTCCTGCATGAAAGTTTTGGCAACTTGTTCATCTTCGGCGAGAATGGTTAAAGGGAACTCCGCCTGCGCCGGAAAGTTTCCCATAACAGAGAGTTGCGACAGGCAAAGGTCTGTTACGTGTCCACCGGGAGGAACGTATTTGCTGTGACGATTATTGAACCAGGCATTCATTTTTTCCCGGCAATTATTGCGGTGAAATCCAGCCCTGTTCGGTGCGCCTGTCATTCGGGCAATGACTCCCGTTTTAATGAGTCCTTGCAGATCGAAGGTCCAGTCGAACTTACGATCTTTCAATAATTGCCTTGTTTTGGATATTTCGCGCCATGAATCGGCGTTTATATTTTTGCGCCAGTGTTTGATGCGCACCGGGATCACTTCATCAAGGTCCGGGTTATGTTTGATCAACTCATGAAAGCGTTCCTCAATCATCCACGAGATATGGGCCTTTGGGTGATGTTTCCGCAGAGTCCGCAGGAAGGGCAGGGCGTGTACAATATCCCCTATAGAGCTTAACTTAACGATCAGAAAATTTTGTTTCGGCGCGCTCATGGTCTATTGTGGCTGGGAACCTGTTTTTCAGAAGTTTTATCGTCGTGAGATAGACATACTTATATCCCGCATAGCCTATTAAGATACCACATAAGGCCCCTGCCAGAACATCTGTTGGATAATGTACACCGAGATACACTCTCGAATAACCTATTAGTAAGGCTATAATATATAGAACAAAAGCGAAATTTTTATAGGCCAGAGAGATGATCGTGGCGCCGGTGAAAGAGTTTATCGCGTGGTTTGAGGGGAATGAAAAGCTATTGGAACAACTGGCAATTTCTTTTATGTTCGGGAGGGCATGGCAAGGCCTGTCCCGTGCGATCCAATCTTTGAGCAAAGCTCCAATGGAATCGGAGGCCAGCACCGCTATGCCTGTAGCCAGAATCAATGCCAGTCCCCGCATCCTTTTCAACCAGAGAACGAGTGCGAGGCAGGCAATTCCGGGCCAGATAAAATTCTGCTTGATGGAAATGAACTGCATGAACTCCAGGAATTTTCGGGATTGAAAATGCGTGTTGATCCAGTAGAATAGCGAAACGTCCAACTCGGAAAGAATGGCTTGATCCTCCTGAAAAATGGGGTGATGACTTTAACTAGAGTAAATTTTATTGGGTTTGGAACAGGGAGTCAAACGATTTGTGGGTAGCCTGTCTTTTCCCCCGGTGATGGATTCATCGGAAAACAACGAGCCGTATGGGAAAACAAAACGAAAATGCTTTGATTGTTTTTGCCCGCGACCCTGTAGAAGGTCAGGTGAAAACCCGTCTGAATCCATTTCTGGACCCGCGAACCACTTGCGACTTGTATACTTGTTTTCTTGCCGATAGCCTCGACAAGATATGTGAGGTGGAGTCGGCGGATCGCTTTGCCGGAATTTATCCATCAAACCTTTCGGGCTACTTCGAGCGACTGGATCCTTCTTTGTCGATCACTGTTTTTTTGCAGGAGGGGAAAGACCTGGGCGAGAGGATGCGTAACGCGTTTTCCGCCCGGTTTCAGGCCGGCTATAAGCGAGTGGTTATCATAGGCTCGGACAGCCCCAGTTTGCCAGTGGCTTATATAAGGCAGGCGTTCGCTTCAGAACGGGATGTTGTTCTCGGACCCAGTGCCGATGGCGGGTATTTCCTGATTGGCATGAAGGGGCAACTGGTCAACTTGTTTGATGGCATTGCCTGGGGCGGGGATACCGTGTTGGCAGAAACCCGGGCCAAACTGGAAGCTATTGATGGAGCATCTCTGGAACTTCTACCCGTCTGGTACGATGTGGACCGTCCGGAAGATTTAAAATTTCTCCAAACACATCTCCAGCTAATGGCGGATGCGGGTCAGCGGGAAGGGGCATCGACTCGAAAGTTTTTAAGTCGGTTGTCAATTTAATTTGATTAAAAACTTGGAATTTATAAATGAAAATTATTAAACAATCGGATTCGAACTTTCAGTCAGCTCTGGGGGCTTTGGTGAACCGGGCCAACCTTGATTTGGTGACCCATGATGAAGTCGTTCGTGAAATTCTGGAACGGGTAAAACACGAGGGCGATGTTGCCTTGTTGGAATACACCAGCCGTTTCGACCGTCACGAACTCACATTGGAAAACATGAAAGTGACGCGCGAGGAAATCGACTCGGCATACAGTCAGGTGAACGATGTTGAGATTGAGGCTCTGAAGCGAGCGGCGGAAAACATCCGCAAATTTCATGAGCGGCAGATTACAGAGTCCTGGGAGTATGAGCAGGACGGTGTGTTGCTGGGCCAGAGTCAAAGGCCTCTGGGGACGGCAGGTATCTACGTTCCCGGCGGTAAGGCGTCCTATCCATCCTCAGTGCTGATGAACGCGATTCCCGCTGATGTGGCGGGAGTGGAAAAGGTGGTGATGTGCAGTCCGGCCCCAGAGGGCAAATGGAGTCCGCACGCACTTGTTGCGGCAGATATCGCTGGCGTTCATTCTATTTTTAAAGTGGGCGGTGCGCAGGCGGTGGGTGCCATGGCTTACGGAACGAAGACAATCCCGCGAGTGGATAAGATTGTGGGGCCAGGTAACATTTACGTCGCGTTGGCTAAGCGTATGGTATTCGGTGTGGTGGATATAGACATGATTGCGGGTCCCAGCGAAGTTCTGATCGTAGCCGATGACAGCGCACACGCGGATTTCATCGCCGCTGATTTGTTATCACAGGCTGAACATGATGAAGAGGCCGTTCCCGTTTTGGTGACTTGCTCTGAAGAATTGGCTCAGGCGGTGATGAAGGAATTGGAGGTCCAGACGAGTCGGCTGAGTCGGCAGTCGATCATTAAAGAATCCTTGAGCAGACAATGCCGCCTGTTTGTTGTGGAATCACTGGACGATGCCGTGAGCATAGCCAACGATATTGCTTCCGAACATCTGGAGCTGGCGGTGAAAGACCCACAGGCTTGTGCCAGAAAAATTAAAAATGCAGGGGCGATATTTCTTGGCCACTATACGCCGGAAGCGATCGGTGATTATTTTGCCGGACCCAACCATGTTCTGCCCACAAGCGGGACAGCCCGGTTTTCGTCTCCCCTAGGAGTGTATGATTTCATAAAAAGGACCAGCATTATCTCCTATTCGCAGGAAGCATTGAAAAAAGCGGCTCCGACAGTCAAAATCCTTGCTGAGATGGAGCATTTGGACGCCCACGCCAATGCGGTCAGCCTGAGAGCAAGGAAGGCTTCGGAAGGGTGAGCAGAAAGGGCTATTTTAGGTGGAAAAACAGTGGCGATTTTGTCTTGACAAGAGAAGTCGGCCCGTGTTAAATAATCGGACCATTTTGGAGCCGTGTGTCTTGTGGTGGTCGGCTTTGGAAGTGGTGCCGGAAAGCCTTTAAAAAAGGCAGGTTATGGAGGGGGTGCAGAAGCGGGGGAGTTCCGCTGTTCCATGTTTGTGTGGCAGAGACAGGCGCCCTGAGGGCTTTTGCGGGTTGTGATAAGTGTTTTTTCGCCATTTTTTTTGGCGGGCTAAGGTGCTTGTTGTTGGCCCAATGCTTAATGTAGATGACACCAGTTTTGATTCAGGTTTGGAATATTTCGAATTCGATTAATTATTTAAAAAAGTTAGGAAACTCATATGAGAAGGTCCACAAAGGAGGACAAAGCCATGTTGGGGAAATCTAGAGGTTTGAACATTCTGCCAATCGCTCTGTTTCTGGCGTTCGTGACGTATGCGATGCCCGGGCTGGTAGGCGATGCTTCGGCGAAAGAAGCTTTTGCAGAGCAAGTATTTGCTGAGCAAGCTTTTGCTAAAGAGGTTATGGCTGAAGAAGAGGCCGCTGAAGGTGAAGGTGAGCCGGAAATCGAGTGGAGTCAGGATGTGTTCTACAAGGACTTTGAGGGCAATCCCCTTAAGGGTCCTGTGAGCGGCGCTCCTGCTCCTGAATTGGGTGAGAATGATTACAATAATTACGAGTTTGCTCCCAGCCGAATCATCCTCTGGATAGCGAATCAGCAACACCTGTATTTTGGTAGTTTTGTTCTCGCGGTTCCTATCTTCTGTATGCTCATCGAGTTCGTTGGTATTCGGACCCGTGACAGTGATCCTGTGATGTCTGAGAAGTATGACCGCCTAGCACATGACTTGATGAAGGTTAGTCTGACGGCGTATTCCTGGACAGCTATCCTCGGTGGAGTTCTGCTGTTTACCTTTATTACGCTGTTTCCTGGTTTCTTTAAATACATGGCCACAATTTTTCGTCCCGTTATGCACGTTTATGCGTTGATGTTTCTGGCGGAGAGTGGTGTTCTCTATGTTTATTATTATGGGTGGGACAAGATGAACGATGGTGGTTTCCTGAAATGGGTCCACTGTAGTATTTCGGTGCTACTCAACCTTATTGGTACCGTTCTCATGTACCTCGCGAATTCCTGGGCGACCTTCATGCAGGCTCCTGGTGGAATTGATGAGCAGGGCAGGTTTCTGGGTAACATCTGGCACGTTATCCACTCCACATTGTGGAATCCAGTCGGTATTCATAGAATACTCGGCAACATCGTTTTCGGTGGAGGTATCGTTGGCTCGTATGCCGCGTATCATTACCTGACAGCGAGAAATGACGAAGAACGAGCCCATTATGACTGGGTATGTTATATCGCGATGTTTATCTGTATTTTTGGTCTCATTCCGCTTCCATTCGCTGGCTACTGGTTGATGAAGGAAGTGTATGCATTCCGTCAGCAGATGGGTATTACTTTGATGGGCGGCATCATGGCCTGGTTGTTCATCATTCAGGCGGTAATGATCGGATTACTATTTTTCGGTGCGAACTCTTACCTGCACAATAGTATGTCGCGGGTTCAGGGGTCGCAGCGTTATATGAAGTATTGTAAGTACATGGTTCTGCTTTTGATTGTATGTTTCACCATGTGGATGACTCCGCATACGATCGTTATGACCCCGGCAGAGCTTAAAGAAATGGGAGGTGCCCAACATCCAATTGTAGGTCACTTCGGGGTTATGTCTGCCAAGAATACGGCAGTCAACCTTATGATCACCTGTACGATCCTCTGTTTTCTGCTATACCAGAGGTCCAATAAAAAGATTACCGTTCCGTGGGCGACTGTGGGTAACTGCTGGATCACCGCTATTTTTATCGGCGCGGCATGTAATATTGTTTTCCTGGGCGTTTATGGTTACTTCCTTCCTGCTAACCAGCGGGTGGGTCTATCGGTGCCTCAGGTGACGAGTACATTGACGACCCTGTTCGCGGGGACGGCAATCAATATTTCAATGTTCAAGGACTCAGAGTCCATGGGCGACATTAAATGGGGAACGCAGTCCAAGGTGGGAACCTATGCTATCTTCCTGCTGGCAATCTCGTTCACCTGGTTGATGGGCCTGATGGGTTATATCCGCTCTGCGGTCCGTCTGTTCTGGCACGTGACAGAAGTTTTGCGTGATAACTCTGTTGATGCTTATACCCTGACGATCGGTGAGGCTGGCAAGATGCTGACTTTCAACACTCTTTTCGTGTGGGTTCAGTTTGTTATTGTTTTCTGGGTAGCCAGTTTGACGGCCAAGAAGGGTGAGGCTAAGGCACCGGACGCGGTTCCAGTTCCGGCTCAGCAACAGCAGTAAAAAGAACTTGAAATTGTACTTTTACAAGTTTAATTTTTGTGAATTATAATTTTTAATTATAGTGAATCATAAAGGAGAGGAGTAGGGGGATGCTTCCAGAGCAAAGTGATGTTTTATGGACTTTTCTAGCGATAACGTTCTCGGTATTTGCACTCTACGTTTTTATAAACGTAGTCCTGCACTGTCGCGAGCGTGAAGATGTGAGCACAACCTTTTGGGGTGGTGTGTTTGGTGCCTTTCTTGTGGTGATGTTTATTGAGACATCTACCATGATGGGTATGATTCAGAGTGAGCAACTCAGTTTCTTTTTCAGCAAGATGGTGTTGACGGTGTTTATCCTGTTGCTTGCTTGGGGAGTGTTTTTCAAGAGTGCAGGTATTGAAGCCCAGTCTCCTCCCATCATCAGAGCGTTTTTCTGGTGGACGACAATTTCAGTTCTGCTTGCGGGTTACACCAACTGGTTGCCGCAACAGCGTAGTGATCCGCCGCCAAAAGCCGCCGCCATCGTGGGTGAAATCACGATGGAAGAGTATGCTGAAATGGGACGCGTTATCATTTTCGGCGCGAAACAAGTAGCGGGTCAGAAAGCTATCGGTAAAGGCCAATGCCCTCTCTGTCATACCTTTGAGGCGGGTAATAACATAGGCCGTTGTCCAAACCTCTTCGGTATTGCTGAACGCGGTGGTACCCGTGTTAAGGAAGAGCGCTACATGAATGAGCCTGTTAAGGTGGGTGAAGCAGAGCCTGCTACTGGAGTAATAAAGGGTTCACCTCAAGATATCCAGGAAGAATATCGCCGGGCGGGTGCTGGCGGACACGATGGAATGATTGGTGAGGATTACATCCGTGAATCCATGATGTGTCCGACCTGTTACGTTGTTAAGGGTTTTGGCGGCGCGGGAGACCTCAAGAGTCCTATGCCTGTTATTAACAAGCCACCGATCAGTTTGAGTCCGATTGAAGTTAACGCGGTTATCGCCTATCTGCAGTCTTTTGAAAATCCAGGAGATTTCTCTAACGTTACTGTTCCTCTGCCATCGCAGGATGATGGGCCTACAGAAGAAGCGTCTGGTGACGACGAGGAACAGCCACTATTTGTGACTGGTTCCGAGCCTATTGAGGAAATGATCAATAAGCTGGGTTGTCCATTGTGCCATACCATCCCTGGTATTGAAGGTGCGGTGGGTGAGCTTGGGCCTCCGTTGCATGAGAAGACCAATGCTCCGAACCGGATCAAAGATCCAAGGTATAAGGGCAAAGCAACTAATACCAAGGAGTATGTGAGGGAGTCGATTCTTGATCCTTCCGCATATGTTGTTATGAATGAAGCTGAAAACGAGCTTTTTCCCGACGGCTTGATGCCAGCGAACTTTAAGAATATGTTGTCGGTAGAAGCTATTGATAAAATAGTTGACTTTATTAGTGAGACAGAAGCCAAAGGCTAAACGTTAGGAGACGTTACAAATGAACAAATCATTTCTCAGTTTAATACTTGCAGTAGCCGGCTGGGCGGTGTTCCATTTCGGGCTGTTCCCTATCTTTACGCCAGCGGAACCTGGAATGCTGATCAACCGTTATGTATACTTTTTGTTGTTCTGTTTTTACCTCATCATAGTCAATGTGGGTATGAAGTTGAAGCCGGCAATGGCACTAAGGGCTTTATATGTGTGGATGTTAGGGTTTTATTTTTATGATCATATCCTGTCGCCACATGTTCCCTGGACCCTGTTCATCACCTACATGATGTTGTGGACGATCGGAACCTTTCTTTACATCAGTCAGGACCCTGTTACGTTCCGCGAGTTCAGGGCACCCATTGTTAAAACGATTATCGGGGAATACAAACTGGCCCGGATTGTTGCTTTCTCGGTGTTGCCTGTTCTGGTGGGTTGGGCGACTTATCAAAGCATCTACCCGAGTTTCGCAGAACCTGTAGAGTTGAGAACTGTTCATCCGGCACCGCCTGCATCCACCAAGGTTCATGGTAAGACCTATATGCTGGAGAAAATCAGTAACCCTTTCCGCATAGACGAACAGGATAACTACAAGGATAGTTTCCCCTTTCTCGATGCAGACAAGCAGGAATACATGAAGTTTGTGACTGAGGGCGGAACGATTTTTTTCCAAAACTGCCACTATTGTCATGGTGACCAGTTGAACGGATTGGGGATGTTTGCTCATGCCTTCAACCCAACACCGGCTAATTTTATTGATCCGGGTACCATTGCCATGCTTCAGGAGTCGTTCCTGTTTTGGCGTGTATCCAAGGGTGGACCAGGACTGCCTAATGAATCAACCCCCTGGTCTTCGGCTATGCCTCCCTGGGAGGAGCATCTGACCACCGATGAAATCTGGAAAGTTATTCTGTTCGAGTACTGGTACACAGGATGGCATCCAAGGACTTTCGATGATGAGTCAGCTGTAGGAGAGTAAGTTTAATTTGATTATATGGTTATGAATAACCTTAAACATATCAGAAGTGGGGATTTACAATGATCAATAAAATGAAAACCGGAAAGAAGCTAATATTTCTTCTGGCCCTGATGGTTTCGTTTCTGCTGGTTGGCACGGCATCTGCCGGTATTCCTGATCCAGTGAAACAGGACCTTTTGGAGAAGGGAAAGAAGGTATATTTTAAGCGTTGTGTCTGGTGTCACGGCGTTGAGGGTGGTGGTGATGGTCCATCTGCGGATCGTTTGTTCACCCGGCCCAGGAATTTCATTCCTGGAACCTTCAAGATTCGCGTTACTGATTCAGGGCAGTTGCCTACGGATAACGATCTCATTAAAACCGTTAAAAATGGACTTCCTGGTTCGGCCATGCCGGCTTGGGGCGAGTTTTTGAAAGAGGATGAGATTCAGGCAGTTGTTCAATTCGTTAAATCCCTCGTTCAGGATCGAGATTTTAACGATGAAGAAGATGAAGAAGTTGAACTCATGGAGTTTGGCAGCAATCCCTGGGGAACAACAGGTCCTTATCATTTAGGTATTCCTCAGGAAGCCATTGATGCGGGTAAGGAAATTTTCACTAAGAATAAGTGTTTCGAGTGTCATGGTGGTGAAGGCCGTGGTGATGGTAACCCGACCATGAAAGACGACTGGGGATTTCCAATTCTTGCCGCAGACTGGCAACAGTGCTGGAACTTCCGTGGATCACGACGTAACCACTTTGATCCATTCAATGTTGTCCGAACAATTTCAACTGGATTGAACGGCACACCTATGCCGAACTTCCGGGAGAAAATTACTGTGGAAGACAGATGGAAACTGGCAGCTTTCGTCAACTCCCTGTGTCCACGTAAAAAGATTGACAAACTGACCAGTAAGCCGATTCCGGACTTTTTGATCAGTTCCGTTTATACAGAAGGTGATATTGTTGAGAAAATTGATGATCCTATGTGGCAATCCAGCGATAATGATCCTTTGATTATTGCGCGCTCTGAGGAGAAGGCGGCTAATCCAAGGAGGAATTATATTGCTCTCGCGGGTCAGATCACACGCGGTAAGCGTAACTTTGATCCAAAAGTTGATAACCTTTGGGTTTCTTCAAGATGGAATAAAGATAAAGGTGTTTACTATCTGGTAGAGTATCATCTTCGCTTTCTCTCCAGTGACGCTGGATTCCCTGATGCGGTTGCTATTCAATGGCCGGCAAAACTTCAGGATCTGTTCGGCGCTGAGAAACCATACTTCATCATGGGCGATTCCAAGAAGCCGGTTGATGTCTGGCGGGCTTCTTTCATGCCTAAGGACTACAACTCAACCAACGCTCCTAAAGAAGAGGGGTATCAGTTGGATGTGACGGTTGATGAGTTCAATGGTAGGGGATTTGATGCATTGGAGCCGAAAGAAACGGAACCGACCGTTAAGGTTGTTGATTCTATTTTCCATCAAGGGCGCGTCAAAATCCTGTTTCATAGAGCTTTGACGACAGATGGCGAGATGGATGTCCAGATTCCTCCAGAACAATTCATCCCGATCTCTTTTTTCCAATGGGCGGGGGATGATAAGGAGAAAGATGAGCATATGGCTATCTCCACATGGTACTACACCATTCTGGAGCCGCCACTGCCAGATTCTCTGTACTACATGCCTCCGATCATGGCGGTTGTGTTTGTTGGACTGCAGGGATGGCTTGTTTGGATGACCAAGCGTACTCGCAAGATGTATGCTGATGGTAAGGTCAAAAGAGATGACCTGCCCTTCTAGGAAATAATTTAAGCTCCTGGAAGTTGCGATATGTACTGGAAAGCCCGCCGAAAGGCGGGCTTTTTTTTTGCTTTATTGGATTGAATAATCTGGAAGAAAACCGGGCCGGGTCAAACGTACCTTTAAGAAGTATTACCTGTCAACGGTGGGGTTTGGGAAATCTATGATTCTGATATTATGGCGGGAGAAAATTAAGCAGGTTCACCTTCGATTTGTTCCAGGTCCATATTTCCTTCAATGATTTCCCTGAGTGCTAATTCGAGAAATGTTTTTGGTGATGCGTATTCTTCCAAGTCAACATCTATGGTCGGCTGAGCACCCTGTTCCAGTTGATGAATTCTCTGGGAAATGAGAATGCAAAGAAGGTAGCGACTTTTCACCACATCCAGTGCTTTTTGGGCCAAGCACAGGGTATCCTGTATCTGAAGGGCCATCTATGTTCTCCGTAAATTAAAGGTTGGAGTTGATACTATACGATCTTGCATTCTAATGATTATTTCTCTTTCTGTCAATTAAACCGGTGACAGTTTGCGCCGATTATTTGATCAATTCTTCAATCACGCTCAGGACGTGCTCGATTTGGGAACTTGATATCTCCCGGTGTACGACAGCCCTAAATACGCCCGGGTGGATCATTAGTATTTTAATCCCTTTGGCGCTCAGACCATTGATGAATCTTTCCGGATCGAGGTTGGGGTGTTTCAGGCTGAAAAAAATAATGTTGGTTTTAATAGATTCTGGATCCAACTCCATCCCTTTCAGGCTTGAAAGGCCCTTGGCAAGCTTTCTTGCGTTATCGTGGTCTTCCTTAAGCCGGTCAACAAGCTCGTTTAAAGCGATTATCCCCGCCGCGGCCAGGTGACCCGCCTGGCGCATTCCACCGCCTACCATCTTGCGCCATTTTCTAGATTTCATAATGAAATCTGCCGTTCCACAGGTAAGTGACCCTATCGGCGCTGAGAGGCCCTTTGACAGGCAAAACATTACGGAGTCAGCATCCACAGTTAGATTTTTTATGTCTGTTTCCAGGGCCACTGCGGCATTGAAAATACGTGCCCCATCGACATGCACTTTTAGCTTGTGTTTCCGCGCCAGATTACCCACCAGGCTCATATATTCAGGTGTGACCGGTGTCCCCATGCAATAGTTGTGGGTGTTTTCCAGGGTGATGAGACGAGTGGGAGGGTAATGCAGATCACTTGTGCGGATAGATTTTTCCAGGGTTTCCAGACTGAGTGTTCCATCGGGTTCATTGGGTATGGTATGCGGGTGGATGCCTCCCAGGGCCGCTATGCCTCCCACTTCATTCAGGAAGATATGACTTTGATCGCCAAGAATAACCTCGTCACCACGGGCGCAGTGGGAGAGCATGCTGATCAAATTTCCCATGGTTCCACTGGGAACAAATACTGCCGCCTCTTTACCTACACGTTCGGCGGCAATTTTTTCAAGGCGATTAACGGTTGGGTCTTCACCGAAAACATCATCTCCCACATCTGCCTGGGCCATGGCATTACGCATCGCTTCTGTCGGCTGAGTGAGAGTGTCGCTTCTCAGGTCAATTGTGCTCACAGGTTTTCCGGGTTTGCGTTTTTATTTGATTTGTTTTCCAGTCGCGAACGTTTAACACGGTAGTACGCTATGGTTAACAAAAATACGGGAGCCACAAAACCGCCCAAAAGAATTTTACGGATACTGCCATCGGTAAAACCTAACTGTACCATAACTTCGTATTCCTGTTGGATCACCGTGACCAGTAACACGGTCGTCAATAACATGTAACCGATTCGCTTTGATCCTTTGCCACCGGGGTTTATGATGGAAAAGGCGATGTAGTTCAAACATAAAAAAAGGATTCCGTTCAAAAACATCAGGTAAACGATGGCGTTTTGTTCGGGTGTCAGCACGATTTTGTTTTAAAGGAAATTGATGAGGAACATTGTATCGGGTCTTAGGCTTGGAATAAACCTGAAATTAATGTGAAGGTTTCAAAAAAAAACACCCTCTGGCGAAATCGCCAGAGGGTGTTAGTGTTATG
>CAJWQP010000039.1 GCA_913045445.1 uncultured Nitrospina sp.
TAGACATCATCTGCGCAGTGTCTTCGTCCACTTCAACCGGAACGCTCATTGGAAACACAGTTCCATGGAAAGTCACCGAATCGAAGGGTCCCGCATAGGTCGCGACAAGTGATTTGCAACAAGAAGCGTTTTCATCTGGGACATGTTTGAATCCTTCGATAGTGTAAGAATAGAATTTGATGCCTTCGACTTCTTTCCACAGATAATCCTTTTGTACCCGCAGTCCTTTAAACGTGTTGTTTCCGGCATAGTCTAGGAATTCGTTTAAAGTGAGCGCGCCGGAAACACATTCCCCCCATAGCTCTTTGTTGTTTTGCATTTCTTCAGGGACTTTCTTTTCTGAAATAATGTCTGCGATCAGGAAACGTCCGCCGGGTTTCAGGATCCGGTGGATTTCCCTGAACACCTCGTTTTTGTCAGTAGAGAGGTTGATCACACAATTTGAGGTAACGAGGTCAACAGCCTTGTCATCAAGGGGAATGGTTTCGAGAAATCCCTGTTTGAATTCTATATTGTTATAACCCAGATTTTCGGCGACACGTTCTGCGTTTTTTCTGGCGACTCCCAGCATTTCTTCGGTCATGTCGATACCATAGACTCGTCCTGTTTTTCCCACATGCTTTGCGGCGATAAAACAGTCGATGCCGCCGCCTGAACCCAGGTCCACCATCACTTGTCCTTCGCGGAGTCCGGCTCTCCCGATAGGACTGCCACAGCCATATGAAATTTCCGTCACCTCTTTGGGAATGTGAGACAGGTCGGTCAGGTCATATTGTGTGGGACAGCACAGGCTTTCCTGGGCCGTGGTTGCCGCGTTGGAATAGAAGTCGCGAACATCGTTTCTGGAAACATCTGCTTCAGAATCGTCATTGCAACAGGATGACTTGTCGTTCATGTGGTTTTTCCTTTCAAGAGGACTGTTTGTCCAGATTCATTGTTGGGATTTGAGAACGTTTTTCAAATGTGCTTTTGATTCAGGACTCAGGCTGACGTCCATTTTTGCGGGTGAATCTTCACTCGCAAGCTCATGTGTTACCCGGGTCAGGATTTCAAGTTGAGTTTTATAATAACGGCAAACGCCACACATTGCCAAATGGATTCTAGCCCTCCAGTATTTTGCTGAGGAGACCGGATGATCCAGCATTTCAGAAATGACAGGCGAGGTATCCTTGCAGGTGATATGCATCGTCTGCATAAAGGGATTCATTAATTTAGACAACCAAACTTTTAGCATATTCAAACCTTGTTGACCCAGTGAATCTCCAGGCATTTTTTTAACTGATTACGTGCTCTATGCAGTATCACCCACAGATTGATCGGCTTGACATTAAATTCATTACATATTTCTTCGGAGCTGAGGTCCTCGATCTCCTTGAGGACGAAAATCCTGCGGAACTTTTCAGGCAGTTTGTCTATGCACCCCGCAAGTGCTTTTACCAGTTTGGTATTTTCCGCAGCTTTTTCCGGATCCAGTTTCCAGTCTACCGGCAGGGCTTTCTAATGTCCATCGGGTTGATAGTCAAAGGGGTCGGTGTCGTCTTCGGGTACCAGGTCAAAAGTTTTGTGCTTTTTGAGTCGCCGATAATGATCAAGAATTTTATGTTTTAATATGCCAAACAGCCAGCTTTTCTCAGAGGAGCGTCCTTCAAATGACTTGTTTGATTCCAAAGCCGCCAGCAGGGTGATTTGAACTATTTCCTGCGCCGCATCGGGGTCATTCACTCTCACCAGAGTATAGCGAAACAGGAGGTCACCATACCGGTCTACCCAAAGGTCACTGTCGAGGCTTTCTTTGTTTATTACTTATCGTTAAATTTTGCGACCGTCCTATGGAAGCTTGAAGCCAACCTCTCAGACACTAACC
This sequence comes from uncultured Nitrospina sp., assembly GCA_913045445.1. Lineage (GTDB taxonomy): Bacteria > Nitrospinota > Nitrospinia > Nitrospinales > VA-1 > Nitromaritima. The sequence goes on from CAJWQP010000039.1 coordinate 1,865, forward strand.
CGCGAGCTTGAAGGAGCATTCCTGCCCCAAACAAACGTGGTGTCCTGATGGAAATCAATCCTCATTTTTGTAGCGCTTCGTCAGGATTTTTCTGAGCCGTTCCATTTCAGAAGCTTCGATGACCTGCTGATTTCCCCCTTCCTCTTCAGCCAGACACAAACCCATGGGTTCGTCGTTAGTCATAAAATGAAGCAAAACGGTGGTCAGAAAAAACATTCCATCGCCCCATCCGCCGGGGTTGAGGAAGATATAATTTCCTGCCTCACTCCAGTACACTTTTAATTCTTTTCCCGTGTTGTCCTTTAACACAGTTTCGCCGTCTATCCCGTACGTATCCAACAGTCTTTGATGTTCAGGGCTCAGTCGATCCATTGGCAGACTCCTGAAAAAAGTCAGTTAGAACTGGAAAGTCTTTCCTTGATTCCTACCTCGTAAAACTGTTTGAGGAATGATTTGGCCAGTCGAAATGGATTAAAAGTGATGTCCACAGGATATTTGGCGAGTTGGAAATCGGATACCTTCAGCGAATCCAGATCCGTCTCGCCGACACATTCAATATGTTGCAAGTCCCATTGACCGTATTGTCTGATACGGGCCGCTTGCAGAGCATACACTTTATTGATGGGTACATTGACAATTTCTGCCAGCACACGGTCTAATGCCGTCATGTCTGTTCCGGCGGCGAGCAGGCCGAGCGGGTAGGGCGAGCCGTTGATCGGGCCGTTACCCTGCATGGCGGTGACGCCATCGATAATGGTCAAAGATGGCGCAACGTGCTTTGCGATGTCGATCAACATCTTGCCGAAGGTCACCTTGTCATTCTTTACCAGACAATGCAGAACCGGTTTGCGTTTTCCAATGACCAGTCCGAACAGGTTCTTTATCGCCAGCGTCAGCGTCATCTGACAGTGCGATTTGAATTTTGGCAGATTGATGATGCTGTCGTATTCGCGGATACTGCCCGCGATTTTGAGATGCGCTATATTTTCTTCCGTGACGAGGGGAATCGGATCGCTCAACTCTACGAATCGGACCCCATAGCGTTTCTGCAAGTCGCTGTAGCCCGCTTTGTTGGCCACTGCTTCCAGACTGCCGATAGCCGGGCTGTCGCTGAGATCAATCCGGCTCACGCCAAGGTCCTTGAGCACGCGGCATACCGCGTCAACCACAGCAGGGTGTGTCGTTACACAACGCTCTGGGGCAAATCCGCGCAACAGATTGGGCTTCAGCAGAACCTTGTCACCCGAACCAAACAGCAGGCCCTTTTCGCTGAACAGACTCACACTCTCACGAACGAAACCTTCAACAGGCCCGGGATGGTAGGCATCAGATTTTCGGAGGAGAATTTTCGGATTCATAGACAGCCACCATTTTATTGACTCATTATACCTGTTTGAACGGACATTAAACAGCCCTGCGCTAAAGCCATAACTTATAAGGACCTTTGACGCAAAGCTGCGGCTAAGGAGTTGTTTGCGGGTAGAGGATGCGGTAGATGCCGTAGTTGCGGAGGACTTTTTTTACGTACTTTCTGGTTTCGGGGTAGGGGATCGATTCTATGAATACATCGGGGTCGTTGAGGTGGCTGAACCGTTTCAGCCATTTTTGCAGCATATGAGGTCCGGCATTATACGAAATAAGAATATGCGCTCCATTCTCATTGAATTTCCGGTTGAGCTGGCTGATATACTGGATTCCCAGTTGGATGTTCGTTTCCGGGTCAAACAGAATGTCGGTGCTGTAAGGTCCGTCCATTTTGGAATTGGCGTACAGCAGTCGCCCGGTCTCGGGCATAATTTGCATGAGTCCGATCGCCCCGGCCCGTGACTGTACCTGCGCGTCGAACAAACTTTCCTGGCGGATGAGCCCTTTCACGAAATAAGGGTCGACATCGTGTTTCCTGGCGCTGTCGCGGATGGTCTCGGCATAAGCCAGCGGATAAAAATTGCGCCAGAAGTTGTCGGTGAGTTCTTTTTCCTTAATTTTCGTTTTGAAGTCTTTATAAAGTTGCATGATGCGCACGGTATCGGGATAAGCGTGTGCGTTATTAAACAGCGTGGCGAGCCACATCACCCCGGAAAGGTTTTTGCGAACAGAGTTTTCCAGTTTTTTAATTTCATAACTCGCGTCTTCATAGAATCCAGTCGCCGACAATTCAACTCCCCGCGAATAATGAAACCGTGCGTTGGCTGTGAGGGAAGGTTTGTTGAGTGATATCTCCTGGCGTCTGTTTGCGCCGACATCTGATTTCTTGTCGGTTCTTTTTTCTCCAGCGCGGATGCCGTAGTAGGTGTAGGGGAAGCGATTGTTAACGTCCTTAAAAAGTTGTTGCGCCAGATCGCCACGCTTCAGTTTCTCTGCCGATTTCGCGGTCCAGAACATACTGCTTTCGATGAAGAGTCCGGACGGATACAGGCGGGCGCTGTCCATAAAATAATCGAGGGCTTTCTGGAAATCGCCTTTGTTGTAATGGAGCCAGCCCAACTGCCACGCGGCCCGCTCCGCATATTCATCGCTTCCAAATTGATTAACTACCTTTGTGTAGTGTTGAGTTGCCTGGGCATACCGTCTTTTTTCTTCGTGCATTTTGCCAATGAAGAAACTTGTCTGACTGGCGAGAGATGATCCTGGAGCATTATCGATAGCTTTCTGGAAATATTGGAGTCCGTCACGATAATACCCCATGTTCCAGAAGTTGCGCCCGATGGTAAAAAGAGCTTTCTGGACACGGGCGTGTTGCGGATAATGTTTGAGAAACTGTCTGAGAGCGGCGTTGGCGCGGTTTCTTTTGCGAAGACCTTTATAGGCCTTGGTCAGATAGAAATAGAATCTTCCGGGGAGCAGGGATTTTCTTTTCAATAGCTCATTGATCTCTGTTATCGCTTGTTCATATTGAACTTCTTTGAGCAGTTCGCTGATGCGTTGCCCGTGTTCATCAATGGTGAGAGCTTTGATGGTCACGCCAGACTGCTTACTCAGCTTGTTCATCTCTCCTTTGACTTGTTGCGTCCGCGCATGCATGGGATAGGCGATATGGAGTTTGCGGTAACGGTCGTAGGCTTCGTTAGCTTTTTTCAACTGTTGATAAAGTTGGCCTTGATGGAAGATGATTTCCGGCAAGTAAGAGCGTGACCGGGAGGTTTTCGAAAAACCTGATAGACGTTGTTCTGTATCCGCAAGCATCTTGAGCACGTCTGTTATTTTCCCATCCTGCTCCAGAACTTTTGCCCGTAGCAGACGGTGCTGGGCATAGAGCAAAGTATTCGGGAAATTTTCCTGCAAAGTATTGATCTGTTCGAGTGCTTCGGCGCTTTTTCCCGATTCCACCAGGACCCTGGCCAGATGATAACGGATGTAGTCCTCTATTTCCGGGTAGGATTTTATGGCAGATTTAAAAGCCTCAATCGCTTCTTGAGGTTTATTGGTATGTGTCAGGCTGTGTGCCAGAAGATAAAGAGCACGCTTCCCCTCGGTTGATTTTGGAGATGAAGCATGGATAGAACGAAATAAAAGCGCAGATTGATGATAATCCCCTTTCTGGTATTTTGAAAACGCGACCGAATAGGGATCTTTGTCATGGGCTGATGCGTTCAACGGATCAGCAAAGTTCAGGCACAGCGCTATCAGAAAGACGGCTAGTGTTTGTGGAAGCAGGGAAAGGACCCTATCGCGCAGGCTGGCAGGATTGTCCGATGAATTGGCATGGATGGTTTTTGCGTCGCGGGATTTTTTGAACCATGTGATCTGGCGCTTCGCGTAGCGTCGGGTATCTCGTTTAATCAGGTTCACCGCTTGTTCCATTGAGAGTTTGTCATCTAGGAAGTCTACGATTTGCGAGTAGCCGATACTTTGAAAAGGTTTCAGGGACTTTGAGAATCCGCGAGCGAGAATGCCTTTAACTTCATCGACCCATCCCTCTTGCATCATATGGTCCACTCTTAGATTGATATTATCGTAAAGTTCTTTACGGTCGCGTTCTATGATGAACGTGTGGATGGGAAACTCATATTCAGGAGCTGGATTGGTTGCAACGAATTCAGACAGAGCTTTTCCCGTTTGTCGATAAACCGAGACGGCTCTTTCGATGCGCTGTGTGTCTTCGGGCAATATCCGTTCGGCCGAGACAGGGTCGATCCGCTGTAGTTCCTCATGCATTAACGGGAGCCCCCGCTCGCTTATTTCAAGCTGAACCTGTTTTTGGATTCCCGGATCGATTTGCACAGCACAGTCATAGTCATCACGAAGAACTTTAAGGTAGAGTCCGGTGCCCCCCGTGATGACGGGAGTCTTGCCGCGTCCTATTAATTCCCGGATATGTTCCAAAGCGCGTGTTTTAAAATCGAAAGCGGTGAACTCCTCGTCAGGTTCCAGAATATCAATGAGGTGGTGTGGAATCCGGGCCCGGTCATCAATAGACGCTTTGGCAGTGCCTATATCAAAATACTTATAGACCTGCATGGAGTCCGCGCCGATGATTTCCGCATCAAGTTTTTCCGCCAGCGCAATAGCGGTATCACTTTTCTTCGACGTGGTGGGTCCCGCTAGAATAATTAAAGGAAGCATAAATTTGTTCCATTTCCCTAGAGTAAGAGCCATCTTTATTATAAACGTAAAGAGGCGGCTCGATGACACAGTCTGCCCGGCGCTCCTTGATCGCCTCAACCAGAAAGATACGCGCCTCTGCATTCCGCGAACCGTGAATGAACCTGAGCCTTGCGGGAAACAGTTTGTGGAGGTTAAGGTATTCCAGCACTTCCGTCAGTCGCAGGGGGGGGTAGGCCAGGATAAAAGTTCCCCCCTCCTTCAAACAATCATCTGCCCCTGCCGTCAGGGATTCGAGACTCATCGACAGTTCGTGCCGAGCGACCGCTTTTTCAGAGTTTGGGTTAATGCGGCCTGTTTTTAATTTGCGATAGGGCGGATTTGAAATAACGCTATCGAACAGTCTGTTTGTCGCGTCCGGACTCCAATTGACAAAATCATCGTGGATCAGTCTAATCCGATCCTCAGCCCCGTTATCTGATATGTTGCTGACCGCAAGGTCGTACAGTTTTTCCTGAATTTCTATCGCGACAATTTCTTTCACTTCTCCGCGTGTTGCCAGAAGGAGCGGGATGACTCCGCATCCGGTTCCAACATCGAGAACGCGACAGCCGGGAGATAAATGTACAAAATCTGCCAGCAGGAAGGGTTCAATGGAATATCGATAACCCTCCTCAGCTTGTTGTATCGCCAGCGGACTGGATGAGTTCAACGCGGTCATGATAGTGCAACCCTCGGATTAACTTCAAAGGCTCCGTTAATTCAATAGATTGTACCGGATGAAGCGGTCATCGGGCAACTGTTTACTGAATGTAAGCGGTTGAATAATAAAAGAGTTATCTCGACAATGATATCGGGTTATAATAATCCACTGGGGAACACATGGGTTAAAAATGAAGGCCGGTCAGTTAATGAGATAGAGGAGATTCTATGTTTGTTCAGGAACAGATGGAGCTGTCATGTTCTTCGTGGGTGGTTGGATATTAAGCACCTGCAGTAAATGGGAACGGGAAGACGCCGTAAAATTAAAAGATCCAAAATTAATGTATGGCCACAGAAAATCAGACATAGTGAAACCCAAAAGCATGCGCGGAGCATTCATGACCATTACGGGATTACTTCTTTCGGTTTCCGGCATCGTTATGTTCCTCATGTGCATCCAGCCAGTGGAATAATTCCAGTTTCTTTTAAAAAGGCCATAAGCTGAATTTCTGTTTCCTCAGCAGAACGGCCAGCACTTCTTTCTGGTACACCACGGGATGATCGCGCAGGGTGACCAGATATCCATCTGATGGCGCCAACGGTGATTCAAGAACGGCGCCTGAATACATATCAACGATCTCTCCTATCTTTTGTCCTTTTTTGATTTTGGAACCGGATTGGACCAACGGCAGGAAAATTCCCCCCGCATCGGCGAATACCAATTGTTCGTTATCCCGGTTGTTGAATCGCACGGTATATTTTTTTGCTTTCTTGCGTTTGTTGGTTAAAACTCCTGTCCACAGTAGACTATTGACCAGTCCGGAAAACAGAGTTTCGCACAAGGTTCTGTTCAGATGATCAGGTTTCCCTGCAGATAGAATCACCGATGGCATTCTGTTTTCTATCCACTGGTGGTAGAGGCAGAGGCGTAAGGTTGGCGAATCTTCCGGTTCCCGCGCGTTTTGGGGCCCCAGGCTTCTGGCGAAGTCTTTGGTGAGTCCATCCGGATTCAGGCAGACCAGATGAGGAGCGTCCTCGTAATGGGTGTCGGCATTGTTAAGGATGATGCCAAATTGCGAATCGTATGTATGCTGGTAGACAATGGCGGCGGTCCGTTCCGCAACTTCCCCCTGATCATTTCCCGGGAATGCGAGGTCCATATCCAGATCATCGAACGACCACAGGCGATTGCCCTCCTGCAGGGCGGGCAGGTTGACTGCCGGAATGACCTGTATTTTGCCTTTCAGAAAATAATCCGGTTCGTTCCCGGCTTCCACCGCATCGAGAAAACGGATGAGTCGCGAACAAAGATAAATTCCGTTCAAGTGGTCACCGTGAATACCGCCGACGATGGATACTATTTCTTTGAGCAGAGTCCCTTCCCATGAAAATTTTAGCAGGTCAGTTGACGGTCCCGTTGGAGATGGAATTGACAGGATGGTTTCCCTCATGGTCCGCCTCCGTTTTTCACGGCGATTCTGGCCAATGGTTTTTTCACGGCCGGTCCATCTCTTTCAGGGCGATTCTTGCCAGAGGCGCACCCGGATAAACCAGCGGATGTTCCCGTAGAGTGAAAAGGAATCCGCTTGCCGGCGCAGTCACCTCTTGCAGAACTTCCCCATCCGTCGCGCTCACGACTTCCCCGATCATTTCTCCTTTTGCGATATTTTTTTTCAAATCGCAGTGGCCAACAAACAGTCCCGCGTACTCGGATTGGAGCAGAACCACCTCCGAAGGGTGGGCGATGACAGGCGGATCGATATTAAGAGGAGAGCCGGTGAACGTAAGAACCCCGGTGTGATGCAGGAGATTCAGCATACCTCGAAAAAGCTGATCCGCGAATTCTTTGTTAAGGCGCAAGCTGATTCCGGCTTCGATAACCAGGGTATTTATTTTGGCCTGATTCAGGTTGTAACCCAGCGTAGATTCAAACATCGGTGCCGCAGGATGGACCCATATGAGATCGACATTGCATTGAACCGCGAGTGGAATCAATTTTTTGTGGAGCCCATCGATGATGCGTATCTGCGGAGCTTCCTGGAGGTGCAAGTTGCTGGCGTGGAAATCGACCACGATATCGGCAGAAGATTTCAGGTCGTCCAATAACTCAGAGGCAGATTGTGCGGGAAGAGATCGTGCATCATTGCCGCCAAACTGTCGATTTATGTCCAGTGAAAAGAAAGGCGACAGTCGGGAACCAACGGCAACAGCCTGTGGATTGACGGCTGGATAAATATGGATTTCGCCTTGAAACGCTTCCGGTTGAGTCTGTTGCAGGTTTTTGAGGTGTCGGATAAGGAGGTGGCACAGATAAATGCCTTCTAACTCGTTGCCGTGGAGACTGGAAACAAAGGCGACACGTTTCGTTGGCCGCTTGCGAACAGAAGGAAAAGATTGCTTGGCGATTTCCACCCTCTGGCCCGATGGTGTCTTATAGGAAGCGATGGTCCGGCTTTCCAAAGGATACTCCTTTTCAGAAAACAGTTCAAAAATCTGATTTGTCCGGGTGTATAAAATGGGATGTGTCTACTGGAGTGGGGTCTAAAGGCATAGCATTATGATGAAAGTCACTCGTTATTTTTATGTTTTTTTACTTCGATTTTCATAGCATCAATTTTTCGTTTGAGGGTATTGCGGTTGATACCCAGCGCCTTGGCGACCGAGACCTGCTTGCCGAAATGTTTGTCGAGCATGATCTCGAAAAGTTGCTTTTCGAGTGACTGAACGAGTTTGTCGTAGATATGTCCGTCCTGTGTTTCCTGATTTTGCGCGAGGTATCCCCGGATCAATTTGTTGAGTTGGGTGTCAAAGCGACCGTCAGCTTTTACCAGTTCCAAATCTGCTTCAATCAGGTGGTCAGGAAGATGCTCGGCAAGAATGGGCCCGGCCCCAGCCAGAACTACGGCTCGTTTGATGACATTTTCCAATTCGCGAATATTGCCGCGCCAGGAATAGTTGTTAAAAATACGTATGGTTTCCGGCGCGAGGTATACCGAGCCTTGGGACAGTCCAGTCGCGTACATGTTTAAAAAATGATTTGCCAGAAGAGAGATGTCCTTACATCGGTCACGCAGTGGTGGCATGAAGATGTGAATGACATTGAGCCTGTGAAACAAATCTTCGCGGAAGTGTTTTTGTTCCATTAATTCTTCAAGGTTTTGATTGGTAGCGGCGATAATACGCACGTCTGCTTCCAGAGGTTCTTTGCCGCCAACCCGGTAAAAATCTTTGTTCTGCAAGACGCGCAGGATTTTTGCCTGTAGCTGGAGTTCCATATCGCCTATTTCATCTAGAAACAGTGTGCCGCCATTGGCGATTTCAAATTTCCCTTTCTTTTGTTCAACGGCTCCGGTGAAAGATCCTTTTTCGTGGCCGAATAATTCCGATTCGAGGAGTTCTCTTGAGATGGCGGCGCAGTTGATACATACGAATGGCCGGTCCTTGCGGCGGGAATAATAATGCATGGCTCCGGCAACCATTTCCTTTCCAGTTCCGCTTTCACCGGTGATAAGTACGGCAAGATCAGAAGCGGCGGATTTGCCGATGGTCTTGAAAATATCCTGCATTTTTTTGCTTTTGCCGACAATGGACTCCACGGAAAATTCGTCTACTTCCTGAATGGTTTCCGCTTCTGGTGGAGCCTCGATTCCTCTGGTTGATTCAGCCCTGTCGACCAGAGCGTAGATGACATCGAAATCAAATGGTTTGCTGATATAGTCGTAGGCACCCATTCGCATGGCTTCGATGGTATTGTTCATAGTGTCTTGAGCTGTCATTACCACGACTTTTGCTTGAGAGGTTGTTTCCCTGACTTCTTTAAGCAGGTCGAGTCCGCTCATGCCATCCATGAAGATGTCTGAAAATACCAGGAAGTATTCCTGATTTTTTATTTTACGAAGGGCATCTTCGGCATTCGAGGCGGTGTGGACGACATAGTTCTTTTTTTCCAGCGCCTTTTTGAATATCCGTCGAATGTTTTCTTCGTCATCGACAATTAGAATTTTTGGGGTGTTGTCCATGAGCCTATCCTATCATTTCCTGCTTACAGGAAGAAACACTTGCACCACTGTACCAACGTTTTTTTCCGAGGTGACTTTAATTTTCCCTTTGTGATTTTCGATGATTTTGAGCGAAACTACCATGCCCAGCCCGGTTCCGCGTTTCTTAGTCGTAAAAAAAGGGGTGAATAGATTTTTCAGGGCGGCATCCGTCATGCCAGGACCAGAATCTATGATTTTCACAATGATGTTATGTGCGGAGGAGGTGTCCTGTACTTTCCGCAAGGCGTAATTGGACCTGAACTGGGTGACAACGCGAACCTGTCCGCCCTCAGGTGAAGCTTCGACTGCGTTTTTGACCAGATTGAGAAATACCTGCTTGAGTTCGTCTTCGTTTCCTTCAATGTTTGGGAGGCTGGGGTCGTAAACCTGAACGAATTTCCCATTTTTTCTTTCCAATGTTTCCTTTTCAAGAACAAGAATTTCCTCCAGTACCTTATGAATATTTGTGGGTTTAAAATCGCTGGAAGCGGGTTGAGTCAGATTCATCATTCGTTTTACCAGACGATTGATGCGATCCACTTCAGCAATCACGATCTCCATATATTCACGTTGTTCGTTATCTTCAAGGTCTTTGAGCAGTAATTGCGCCGAGCCGCGTATGCCGCTGAGCGGGTTACGTATCTCGTGTGCCATACCTGTGGTAAGGACACTGAGGGTTGACAGGTGTTCCGTTTGCCGGGAAGTTTCCTGAAGCTCTTTGATGAGAGTTGTGTCTTGTATGAGGATCACCCCAACTGCACTTTGACTCGCGTTATTTATTATCGGTGAGAAAGTCAGATTGGCGGGGAAATATCCATCGTTAGACTTGCGATGTCCCATTGCCTCCAGATGGTGAATTGCTGTGCCGGTAGTAATGGACTGACGCGCCTTGTCCATAACACCCGGTTGATCGGGAAACAACTCCGAGAGAAGTTCGCCCTCGAACAAACCGCCTGATCGCTGGAACATTTCTTCTGCGGCCTGATTTCCTTTGACAACCTTGAGGTCGGCTGAAATAACGAGAACCCCATCGATCAGGGATGTAAAAATATTCTGATAAAAATTTTCTGGTCCGGCCATTCAACCCCCAGGGCTGTTATTTAGAAGATTTGGCACGGGACTTTTTACTTCCTGAATAGGGGTTTTTCTGGGCAGGTTTTTTAGGTGCCGAGTTGGTTGCTGTTTTTTCATTGGCAGGGGCCTTGGGAGCTGGAGCAGAAGCTTTGTCACCAGATGCGTTGCCGCTTGCGTCACCGCTCGCGTTGGCGGCTGTTGTGGCTTGCTTGCTTTCAGACTCCCACCCTTTCTTACGAGCTTCTGATGGGTAATCTGACGTGTACCATCCGGAACCTTTGAGGATGAAACCGGAAGCAGAGACCATGCGGTGAACCTTTCCATTATCCTTGTCGTTACAGCCCAGCCCCTGGCAGGTTTTCAGCGGTTTGGCGGAAACGGACTGCATGGTTTCAAAGGTGGCGCTACATTTTTCGCATTCATATTCGTATATGGGCATCGATTGGGGACTCCTGATAAACGATGTGGTTATATTTACAAAGTAGGATAAGATTCGTTTTGCCCAATGGCAAGCTGGTAGCAGATAATTTGCAAGAAAACTATCTGGAAGAAAAAATCACACCTCTGTCAGCCACTTTTTAAACTTTGCGTGCTTGCCGTGCGCGATTTCAAAGAACAGCTTCTGGATGCTGGCGGTGATTTTTCCTCTTTGCCCGTTACCGATGGTGCGGCCATCTATCTCGCGGACAGGGGTGATTTCTGCCGCTGTACCCGTTAGAAAGACTTCATCGGCTATGTATAGCTCGTCTCTCGTGATATGCCCCTCTTCAACTTTTATTTTCAAGTGTTTGCAGATGTCGAAAACAGAATCGCGGGTGATGCCTTCGAGATTGGAGCAGGACAGATCAGGGGTTTTAAGTCGTCCATTTGACAAAAGAAATATGTTTTCTCCGGATCCCTCGGAAACGTAGCCCTGTGGATCGAGCAGGATCGCCTCATCGAAACCATCGCGGACCGCTTCGGCTTTGGCGAGAATGGAGTTTATGTAATATCCGCAGGCTTTGGCCCGGGTCAGGCTGATATTGACATGGTGTCTTGTGAACGACGAAACGCGAACACGGATGCCCTTGTTGATCCCATCATCGCCCAGGTAAGCTCCCCAGGGCCAGGCGGCGATTGCAACACGAATATCGACACCGTTCGGATTCAGGCCCATCTGGTTATGTCCCAGGAAAACGATCGGGCGGATGTAACATTCGTCCAGCTTGTTTTCCCGGACCACTTGCAGGATGATATTAAAAATTTCCTTTTTGGCAAAGGGGATATCAATGCCTAAAACGATGGCAGAGTTGAATAATCGGTCCACATGCTCTTGCAGGCGGAAAATAGCGGATTTTTTCTTTTTCGTCTGATAACAGCGAATGCCTTCGAACACGCCCAGCCCGTAATGGAGGGTGTGGGTGAGGACGTGAACATTGGCCTCATGCCATGGGATAAATTTCCCATCGAGCCATATTTTTTCTGATTTTTCCAACGGAAACCCTTTCAAACAGACAGATGATATCGGTTAAAGCCTAATAATATGAGGCCTTACCCTTAAAATCAAGACAATAAATAATTGACATGTTACAATGGGTTTGTTACTTTCTCCAATTCGTCAGAATGGGCCGCTAGCTCAGTTGGTAGAGCACTTGACTTTTAATCAAGTGGTCGAAGGTTCGATCCCTTCGCGGCTCACTTTTCTTTTTGACAATTACCGAAAAAGTCCCCATCGTCTAGCCAGGCCCAGGACACCGGCCTTTCACGCCGGCGACGCGGGTTCGAATCCCGCTGGGGACGCTTTTGGGTTTCCTGCCTTAGTATCGATTCTTCCATGTGTGGCGGTGTTTTGCCAGCCTTGGCTTGGACACCTGGATGGTTCGTGAAATCACCAAAGACCTGGAGCGGGGCAAGCATTACCTGTCTAATATTCTGGGTCTTAAAGTAGCAACATCTTTACTTACGACAGGTCTTATTTTTTTATAAAGCGAGTGATTGTTGAGGCCACATATTCCAATTGATCGGTAGTCAACTCAGGGAAAATAGGCAAGGCAATGGTTTCATCCGCCGCTTTTTCCGACTCTGGGAGATCGCCCTTTTTGTATCCAAGGGACAAAAAACAATCCTGAAGGTGGAGGGGCAGGGGGTAGTAGATTTCAGTAGCTATATTATTTTCGCCGAGGAAATTTCGAAGCTTGTCCCTCTTGTCCTTGACGCGGATGACATACTGATTGTAAACATGGCGCGGAACAATTTCCCTGGGCGGTGTCAATGAGTCCGTCACCCCCATTTCCTTGAACAACCGGTCATAGGTTTGCGCGTTTTCCCTTCGTTTATCCGTCCATTGATCCAGATATTTCAGTTTAGCTAAAACCACAGCGGCCTGAATCGCGTCCAATCGAAAATTACCACCTATTATTTTATGGTAATACTTGGGTTGCGATCCGTGGACGCGCAGGATTTTGACCTGCTCGTAAAGTTTTTCCGAGTCCATGGTCACCATACCTCCATCGCCGAACCCGCCCAGGTTTTTTGTCGGGAAAAAGGAGAAGCACCCATAATCGCCCAGCGAACCCGCCTTGCGGTCCTTGTATTCAGAGCCTATAGCCTGGGCCGCATCTTCAATAACGGTCAGATTATTTTTTTTTGCCAGATCAAGAATGGAGTCCATACCCGCACATTGTCCGTAGAGGTGAACGGGTATGATGGCGCGGGTTTTTTTTGTAATATTTTTTTCAATTTGTTCAGGGTTGATATTAAAGGTGTCTGGTTCGATATCGACATAAACAGGTTTGGCACCCAGACGTGAGATGGAGCCTGCGGTTGCAAAAAAGGTGAAAGGTGTGGTGATGACTTCATCATCTTCCTTAATGCCGGCGGCCATCAGGGAGATGAGCAAGGCATCGGTTCCCGAAGAAACTCCCACAGCGTATTTTGCCCCACAGTAAGCTGCGATCTTCTGCTCGAGTTCTTCCACAACAGGGCCGAGGATGAAGTAGCCTGACTTGATGACCTCATTAATATTTCTTTCAACGTCTGCCAGGACTTCCTTGTACGATAATGGAATGTCCAGCAAAGGGACTTTTATGTTTTGTTTATGGTTCATAGTAGTTTGATGGTATTTTTAAATTTTAGTGGAATCAAGGAGTATTTACGTTATCAGCTTTTATTCAAGCATTGCTTTAAGGCCTCTTCCCAATGTGGCAACCCGGCGCCAAAGGTTTTTTCAAGTTTCGCGTTGGATAAAACTGAATAGGCCGGACGAGCCGCCGGAGTCGGATAATCACTGGACGGAATTGCCACGAGGCGCGGCATTGGGTCAGGACTTGTCAAATCGATAATTGCCCGCGCGAATCCATGCCAGTTTGTTTGTCCTCCACAGCTCATATGATATACCCCTGAAATATCAGATACAGTATTGGAAAGAGAATGACCACCTTTATCGATCAGTTGCCGGATGATACTTCCTGTTGCATCGGCGATACTTCGGCACCAGGTGGGGGTTCCCAATTGATCATCCACAATACGCAGTTCATCTCTTTCTTTAACCAGCCGCAAAATAGTTTTCAGAAAATTATTGCCCCCCATGCTATAGACCCAACTGGTCCTGAAAATTAAATATGGAACGCCGCTCCGTTCAACCGCCTGGTCACCTTCAAATTTGGTTTTTCCATAGACACTGATGGGCGCAGGAAAGTCTGATTCTATATAAGGGTCACTTCTCATTTTTCCACTGTACGCATAGTCCGTTGAATAATGAATAAGAACCGCCCCCAGTTTTTTTGTTTCTTCCGCAAGGATTCCCGGGGCAGTGCCATTGACTGCCAGTGCGAGTTCCGGTTCTGACTCCGCTTTGTCAACGGCGGTATAGGCCGCGGCATTGATTATAAGCTCTGGACTTATTTGGCGGATCGTTCGGCGAATCTGATTGGGATCGGAAAGGTCCATTTCGTTTCTGCCAGTTGCCGTAACTTCTCCGAACGGGGTGAGTACTTTTTCAAGCTCACCTCCCACCTGTCCATTTTTTCCAGTCAATAAAATACGCATGAAAAGGTATAGGGGGTTAAGGTAGGGGGCTCCAGGGAACCCTCTGAAAGCTTAGCGTGTCTTGGTTTGCCGAGTTAAATTCAGAAGATATTGACCGTATCCGTTTTTCTTCAATGGCAGGGCCAGTTTTTTGAGTTTCGATGCGGTGATCCATCCCGCATTAAAAGCAATTTCTTCAGGACAGCAGATTTGGAGGCCCTGACGCGACTCTATGGTTTCGACGAAATTGGCGGCGGCCAAAAGTGAGTCGTGCGAGCCAGTATCAAGCCAGGCAAAACCTCGTTCCATTTTTTCCAGTGTCAGCGCGTTTTTTTTCAGATAGACCCGGTTGACATCGGTGATTTCCAATTCCCCCCGTTTGGAAGGTTTCAAAGATGCGGCAATATCCACAATCTGATTATCGTAAAAATAAAGACCTGTGATCGCGTAGTTGGATTTAGGTTTTTTGGGTTTTTCTTCGACCTTTACCACGCTACCCTTAGAGTCAAATTCTGCTACGCCGTAATTTTCAGGATCTTTAACCCAGTACCCAAAGACCGTCGCCCCCTTTTTTCTTTTACACGCTCTTTGCATTAAGCCGACCAGGCTGTCCCCATAAAACACATTGTCTCCCAGTATGAGACATACCCCATCTTTACCGATAAAATCTTTACCGATGATGAACGCCTGCGCCAATCCTCCAGGGTCAGGTTGCTCTTCATAGCTGATTTTAACACCCCATTGACTCCCGCCCCTAAGCAATGCTTCAAAAAGAGGCCGGTCCTCAGGCGTTGTTATAATGAGTATGTTTTTAATGCCGGCCAGCATGAGAGTGCTGAGTGGATAATAGATCATCGGTTTGTCGTACAGCGGCATCAGTTGTTTGCTGACAACACGTGTCAGAGGATAAAGCCGTGTGCCCGAACCGCCAGCGAGAATGATGCCTTTTTTAATCATTTTTATCCTCCGCAATCACAGTGTCCAGTCCCAGTCGCTGTCCCTTGTAGGCCCCTGACATAATGTTTTCAATCCACCCAGGATGATCAAGGTACCATTGAACTGTTTTCCGAAGACCCGTGTCCAAAGTTTCAGCAGGCTCCCAGTCCAATTCCCTTTTTATTTTTCCCGCGTCGATGGCATAACGTCTATCGTGTCCCGGGCGATCCTTGACAAATTTGACGAGAGACTTGTGAGGTTTGTGAGGTGAATCAGGAATCAATTCGTCCAGAATTTCGCACAGGGTCGTTACCAGATCGAGATTTGTTTTTTCATTGTTGCCGCCAATGTTGTATACCTCGCCAGGAGTTCCCTTTTCCAAAACCCTTTCCAGAGCGTTGCAGTGATCAT
>CAJWQP010000040.1 GCA_913045445.1 uncultured Nitrospina sp.
CTCACCGCTCGCGAATCTTCATCCCCGAACTTTTCACCCACCGGAACTGATCCCTACCTTCCCTCAAGATCAAAAACGTCTCCACACCATCCAGCGATTCCACCAACTGGAGGCCCTCCTTTTCCCCCATAATGATCAGCGCCGTTGCAAGTGCGTCCGCATCAGTACAGTTCGGCGCAGTGACGGTGGCTGAGTTAACACCCGTGTGGGAAGGATAACCTTTTCGCGGATCAATTTCATGAGAATAAATCTCGCCGTCTTCCTCAAAAGGTACCACCAAAACATCCACCATTACGTATATCATAAAGAAAAAGTCATAAGATCATTTCTAACAAAGCAAAGATAGCCCTCCTTCAACTCAGGGAAGCAAACGATCCCATGGCAATCCATGAAATTGATTGTTTCGTTCGCCACTGCATGGTTCAGCCTGATCAGATAATTCCCTTTAATATTATTGTAAATTCGCCTGACAAAATAATCCTCGAGTCCTGTGACATCCTCATGATAGGCGGCAGCGGCGATTTTTCCATATTGAATGAAGAAAAACCGTGGTTTGATCCAGTTGCAGATTTGATCCGTGAGGCAGTTGAGTCACATTTCCCTATTTTTGGTTCATGCATGGGCATTCAGATTATTGCCGAGACTCTTGGGGGAAAAGTTATCGAAGACAATGAAAACCGTGAAGTGGGCACGTATCCTGTCTCCCTTACTGAGGAAGGAGAAAAAGACATTTTGTTTTCCCGGATGCCCAAAACATTTTTAGCTCAAATGGGACATAAATGCAGAGTAAATGTGTTGCCGGAAGATGCTGTGTCTTTAGCGTCATCGGAATTGTGTTCGGTTCATGCCTTTAAACTGAAGGACAAAATGGTGTATGCAACCCAATTCCATCCGGAATTGAATTATCATGACAATGTGAAAAGATTAAAATATTATTACCAAAATTACCATAATGCAAACCAGGAAGAGTCTTTAGAAGAAATGCTCGTGCAATTCAAAGAAGATGACACGAACTCTACCCTACTTCCCGATTTTATCAAGCTGGTTACAGGATAAAAAATGAGCGCATATACATTAACAAAGCACGGAAAACCTTTGGTTCTTAAAACAGCAGAAGTCCCTGAGCCGGGGCAATACGAATAAAGATTAAGAGAAATGGTATAGGAATGATTGGTGTTTTGTTGGTAGTTATGGGTGCTGGTGCCTGGCGGGAGTAGCTCGGAAGGTGTTTTTTCTCACCGCTCGCGAATCTTCATCCCCGAACTTTTCACCCACCGGAACTGATCCCTGCCTTCCCTCAAGATCAAAAACGCCTCCACCCCGTCCATCGCTTCCACCAGCTGGAGTCCCTCCTTTTCACCCATGATGATGAGCGCCGTTGCAAGTGCGTCCGCATCAGTACAGTTCGGCGCAGTGATGGTAGCTGAGGCAACTTTAGTTTTGGCGGGATAGCCACTCCTTGGATCTATCTCGTGCGAGAAAAGTTCGCCGTCCACTTCAAAGAAATTCCTGTAGTCCCCTGACGTTGCCACAGCGCCTTCTTCCGGTTCACAGATCCAATCAAAAGCCCTCTCCAGATCAGCGGACAGGTGAGGGCGCTCAATGGCAATGATCCAAAACTGGTTATTCTTATTCTTTCCCCTAACCCGCACTTCACCGCCGATTTCCACCATCATATGAGCTACACCCTGAGATTCAAGATGTTCGTAAACAGCGTCAACGCCAAAACCTTTTGCGATGGCATTAAGATCAACCATTACACGGGGATCGTTCTTGATAAGCGTCTTTTTTTTCACTTTCATCTTGCCGTACCCCACATGTGCCAGTCTTTTTTGCACTGCGGCACTGTCGGGAAAAATGGTTAGAGGTTCGGTTTCCTGGCCTGGCCCAAATCCCCACAGAAATAGCAGTGGGAATATGGTAATGTCAAAAGCGCCATCAGTCACGACCGACCAGTGGAGGGCTCTTCTGACAACAAAAGCAAATTCTTCGGAGACGGGAAAAGGTTCTGTGGACAGGGAGCGGTTGAAAGCGTTGATTTCGCTGCCGTATTGGTAGAGGGACATCTGTCTGTTCACTTGGGCAAAAATAGAATCGATCCCAACCTTCAGGGTTTGCGGTGTTCCCAAGTCCTGTTGTAACACGAGTTTTATCTGATAGGTAGTGCCCATGGTCGTTCCGTTGATCACAGCTTCACGCTTTGGCGCTTCACAGGATGATATCAGAATCCAGAAAAAGGTGAAAAGAAAAAGTGGCCTGCGCATAAAGCTAACAGGGAAGGCTCGAGCTTCTTCTTTTATAGATCCCTTTGGAGAGAAAAATTCGGTCATCTCGATTTTCTGGCTGGGTTTTTGATAAGGCATAAGCTGTTCTGCTACCCCTAACATCTCTTTTTAGAATAATGTAAGTGCGTCTATGAATTTTAGACCATGTGGTGATTATTACCACTCATTTTACTAACTTCTCTTTAGTATAATACCGAATGTGCAATTCTTATGAAGCAAGTGACTTCAATACCCCCGGGTCTGTTGCTCGCCTTGTGCGTTTTGTTTGCTCTTAGTTGTGACAGCGAGGAGGAGGGCGACACAATTCACGAGCTGGTGGGAATCTGGGACTGGGAAAAATCTACTATAATCAATATAGAGGAACAAACTGTGGATGACGTGTTCACACCTGAAGAAACATCCGTGGGCGTCAAATATACATATACTGATGATCAGCAGTTTATATACGAGTGGGTTCGCATTTACGACGAGGTTTTTTCGGGCGGGACGTGGCAAACAGCTGAGGACACACTGTCACTTACCTGGAACAGTGGGGTAATCACCGTTTACAAATATCATATACAAAGCAACAAACTAATAACTGAATATAAAGAATTAAACAATCTAAAAATGGCTGAATACATAAGAAAAGACAGCTCATAAAGTACGGCTATTGCAAGCAAGATATGTATGCGGTTTGGAATAGTGAGAAGAATTGTAGTTGCTCTCGGAATCGCGTTTCCTTGGGTGTCTTCTTTTACCTCGGACTGCTTTTGACTTTTTTTATGGGGTGCCAAGAGAATAATGAAAAGGATGAACTTTCATCCCCCAGCTGTGAGCAATACACCGGTGCGTCCGACACTAAAAGCGGGCCGGGAATAGCTGAACCCCTGGACCCTTTTGAACAAAACTCTCTTTTGGGGCGCGGTGTAAATTTGGGTAATGCTCTGGAAGCGCCGAATGAAGGGGAATGGGGCATCACGCTGGAAGAAGAATTCTTCGATCTCATTAAGAACGTGGGTTTTAACTCTGTCCGAATCCCCATTCGCTGGTCAGCACACACGAATATTATGTCACCATTTGGCATTCATCCCGGCTTCCTGAACAGGGTGGACTGGGCTGTCGAACAGGCTTTGAGCAGGGGGCTCATGGCTGTGATAAACATTCACCACTACGAAAAACTGATGGAAGATCCTGATGCACATCGAAAACGCTACTTGGCTATCTGGTGCCAGTTGGCAGATCATTATAAGAATATGCCCGGAGAGCTTCTATTTGATCTTCTAAACGAGCCCAACACCAACCTGACCCCTGAGCTTTGGAATGACCTTCTAGTTGATGCCCTTTCTGTTATCCGTGAAACAAACCCCTATAGAACACTTATCATCGGTACCGCCCAGTGGGGCGGCTTGGGTGCGCTGGATGATCTGTCCATTTCTGGGGAAGAAACAAATGCAATTGTCAGTGCGCACTATTATGAACCTTTCCAGTTCACACACCAGGGTGCTGAGTGGGTATCGGGGAGCGACCCGTGGCTCGGTACTATCTGGGGATCAGCCCAAGATTACGCGGCTGTAGAGAAAGATTTTGACCGATTGTTAAGCTGGTCACAAGAAAATAATCGCCCAGTCAGAATTGGCGAATTTGGTGCTTATAGCAAGGCAGATATCAATTCACGGGTGATGTGGACAGCCCATGTCGCTAGGTCAGCTGAAGAACGTGGTTTTAGCTGGGCTTATTGGGAATTTGCTGCTGGTTTTGGAGTCTATAATCCGTCATCACGTTCTTGGAATCAAGAACTTCTTGAGTCGCTTATATCACCATAACATTGGCAATTATGAGAGCCCAGCTTGATCTACTGTGCCGGTTCAGAAAACAGTTTGATGATCAGACATCTGATGCTGATCCAATAAAACTCAACACGTTCACTTCAATAGGAGGAAATCTTGAAAAATAATATACTTGCACCCACCATTTTGATTGCCGGTCTTTTCACCTCATGTGCCTCAGTACTGGGATTGAAATCCATTTCAAGTCACTATGACCCCTTTAATAATCAAACAACATTTACAACTAGGGACATCTATCTGATCGAAAGAACTATACCCCCATATACGCTAAAACTTACGTCGTCGAAAGCATGTGCGGGAGAACTGGCTGACTGTGAGTCCCTATTTATAAATCTGATATTTTTTTCGTCATCATATCCCGGCTTTAACCATTTTGTAAGCTTTGTCGCAGACAGTGACACCATCAGGCTAGGAGAAACCAGAAGAATCGGATCGGACGCTATGAACATGTCGGAAGCGAATATCGCCACCACAATGCTTCAGCCGGGTGAATTGATTGATGTAATCTCCGTTAGTGCAGAAACGTTTGAAAAAATGTCTAATGCTTCGCGTCTTACTGGAATGCTGGGTTCTCAAAACTTTGAATTAACATTCAAGGAGCGTACTCCTTGGCGGCTCTTGCTGCAAGAAAATATGCTTGAAGAATTGCAGCCTCAAACCAAAAAAGAATAATAGCATTGGTCCTGGTTACCGGAGGAAACGGTTTCATTGGTAATAAAGTTTGTTCTGTTTTGTCAGATCATGATATGGATGTAGTATCTCTTGATCGGCGAGATCATCCTGATGACCAAACATTATGCCATCGCTTGCTGTACGTTGCAAGTTTTCATACAGCGCAACTGTCTCAACAGTGGCGTTACTGTCTACCAAGGAATCGTTGATTTTCAGAAAGTCTTGTTCGTTTTTATCTCTACCACCAAGGGTACATGCAGACAAAGAAAGTGTGAGGTTGAGAAATAGCTGTCGACTGACTGTTTATCGAGAAGACATACCGCCCCCTTATTACATTGATTCAGTGCGTGAGCCCACTCCAAAAGAGTTGATTTTTCTCTCCAACATCCTGGTATAATCTAAGGGGAAGCAAGCCCCTGTGCCAGTTAACTAATACTGTTTTAACGTGCCCATCTCACCTGTTGGGGCGCGACAGGCCTTTCAGCCAGACGTGAATACTTGCGCCGCAGCCCCGAGAATGCCGGCATCATCTCCAAGATGGGACAGCTCGACTTGCGCCGAGTCGATAATTTCAGGTTGCGTATGTTTCTTCATGGATTTAACTGCTGCTTCTAATAAAATAGGTCCTGCTTTCGTCAGGCCTCCTCCGATCACTACCATCTCGGGATTCAAGACCTGAATAATAATTGAAAGAGCAATTCCACTGTACAGCCCCGCCGTTTCCAATATCCGCGTCGCCACAGCATCGCCTCGCTCAGAAGCTTCAACCACAATTTCTGCCTTTACACGCTGACCATTGGAAGGCAGGTTATTCTGAAGTTCAGTCTCTTCTTTGGCCTCAATAGCTTCGTAAACCATGCGGGAAATACCGACACCACTTGCGTACGCCATAATACAACCTCGCTTACCACAGGTGCACCGTGGACCATCAATATCTATCACAACATGCCCAAGTTCACCTGCTGTACCATTGTTCCCCGTCAAAAGTTTGCCTCTGACTATTATACCCAGTCCTGTACCTGTGCTGAGAGTCAGGTAGCACATGTTCTGTGTTCCGCGACCTGCTCCATATACGTATTCACCTAGAGTACAAAGGTTTGTGTCATTATCCAAGGTAACCGGTAGTCCGAACAGATCGTTTAGGGTGTCACGAAGCGGGAAATGATCCCAATTTGGCAGGTTGGAGCTTGTGAGAACTACACCGGCCCTACCATCTGTATTTCCAGGGAACCCTACTCCCACACCTTCAAAGGCATCAATACTCTTCTTGCTGTTATCCAGCAGTGTGTTGAAAATCTCACCAATGGAATCAATCACAATTTGAGGGTCTTTTTCAGCATGTGTGCTGATCGATTGTTTGTCTATAATATCCCCTGACGTGTTAACAATACCAGCTGTAATTTTTGTGCCGCCAATGTCAATACCAATGCTGTATGACTTCATCACGTGTTACTCCCTGAAAAGAAGTTTTTCCTTAACAAGATACTCTCGAACACCTACCTGCCAATGAGGTAAAGAATGGCCCGTCAAGTGCTCGAAACGCTCACAATTCAGCACTGCCCTTGCTGGTCTTTTTACTGTTCGCTCAATTTCAGAACTGTCAATTACTTTAACCGATTCGCTCCGCCCAATTTCTTCAAGGACATACTTAGCAAAATCAACTCTTGTACAGGCTCCTGCGCTGGTAACATTATAAATACCGTAGGTACCTTCATCAATTAGTCTCGATATGGCTTCTGCTAAGTGATAGGTATACGTCGGTGATTCGAGTTGATCGTTGGGCATTTGCACAACTCCATCTATCTCCGCAGCATTAACAATCCGCATAACATAATTGTCTGGTGAATGACCAAACAGCCATGCAGTCCGGACGATATAGTGCCGTCCACAGGTTTCCTGAATGACTTTCTCTCCAGCAAGCTTGGATCTGCCATATTGATTTACTGGATTTTGTTCCGCCAGTTCATCATAATCGGAATCTGACTTTCCGTCAAAAATGTAATCGGTAGAGATTTGTACTAGATCTGCATCAATATGGGTGGCCGCCAGAGCTAGATTTTGGGCGCCAGTAGTGTTGATTTCCCATGCTGTTTTAGGTTTGGCTTCACAGGCTTCAATGTTAACCAGGGCTGCACAGTTAATAATTGCTTCTGGTTTCTCATTTGATATTAGATCATGGGTCCGTTGACGATTTGTGATGTCTATCTCATCGATATCCCAGCCTAGAACCTCAAACCGTTGCGCCAAGAACTGACACAGGTCTGTTCCAAGCATTCCTCTTGCGCCAACAACGACGATTTTCATACCTAAGGGTTTGCTCCTTTAAATTTATCCAAAGAAACCCAACCTCCCTCACCAGATGATTCGATAGCTGCTTGCATAATCTGTTGAACATGTAATCCATCGGTAAAAGTAGGGGCTGCCGGTAGATCCTCTGTCACGGCTTTAATAAACTGGTATTGGCTCTCAGCATGCGTACGTAAGAAACTTGGCGGCATTGACCAGTCTGGGACCTTCTGTCCATCGAACCGCTGAACCGTCTCCAGCTTACGGAATCCACGCATGCCTCCCAGTTGGTCACTTGGATCCCGGGTATCATACACTTCCAGCCAGCTCGGATTTGTTGCATTAAAGCGGATTGCTCCAAGATCACCGTATATTTCAATTTCGAGATCGTTTGTCGCTCCCGTACCCATTCGGGATGTTTCTATAACGCCTAGAGCCCCGTTTGACATTTTCATGTGAATGAATGCTATGTCATCAACATCAACAATCCCTTTTTCTTTGGAACTAGCTGAGACAGGACGTTCCCTTATTAGTGTTTCGAGTACCGCCTGTACAGATTCTGTTTCTCCCAAGAGATAGTATATCAGATCAATAACATGGGATCCGATATCAAAGAGAGCACCAGCGCCAGATGTTTCTTTTTTCAGCCGCCAGGAAAGAGGCTTATCGTAATTGATATAGCTGGACCGGTAATATTTACCTCGGAAAGAGAAAACTCTTCCCAGGAAGCCCTCATCCACTAACTGTCGCGCCCGTGTAATGGCTGGGAAAAAGCGAAAGTTATATGTCACTTGTGTTTTAATGTTAGCCCTTGAGGCCGTCCGAGTCATTTCCTGTGCCTCAGCCACATTCATTGCGAGAGGTTTTTCACAATAAATGTGCTTTCCGGCATCTGCTGCCGCCAGTACAATCTCCTTGTGCATGTTGTTCGGAACACAACAGTGAATGATGTCAATATCATCACGATTTATAAGTTCACGGTAATTATCACTCCAGAAGTCACAACTTATCTGTGCTGCCGCTTTCTCAGCTGTTTTCGCGTTGGACGTAGCGACGCCGACGATATTGAAAACATTTGGCGCAAGATCGTAATGATATGGAATTGTGCGATAAGCCAAAACATGAACTTTCCCAATTCCACCGTATCCTACAATGCCTATTCCTATCTTCTTCATGCTTCCCTCCCACCTGTGGATTATTTCTTGAGACCGTTAACATCCCTATATTTGTTGCTTGCTTGATCCAGAACCCCCCTTAACCCTTGAACAGCGGCCGAAATTTCACCTGTACCAGGAACAAGTTTCCCCTTGGGCCCTTTAAGCAAGGGAGAAGAATATTCGCCTACAGTCATCCCCACTTTTACGAAATCTTCCGCATTACCGGCATTAAGGCCACCATCCTCCATGAGCTCAATTGCTCCTTCCATGCCTGCATCTTTGATCATCTGGTGTAGCCTAGTTACGGCTTCGATAACAGTGGAATCAATCGTGTGGGGGCTTTCCCCTTTTTTAGACTCCACCCAAAATGGGGCTCTCGCTTCGTACTCAATGATGTCAACATGAGGATGAATGAACTGCTCAAAGGCCCCGACAGGCACGCCTTGCCATGCCCACACACCAACCTTCAGATCAAGTTTCTCTTTAATGTACGTAATATCCTGAAAGATCTTCTCATAGGTCGTTTCTATGGGAAGACTGATAAGATTAACGCCTAAATCAGCCAACTGATCAAACACATCAAAACTAGGGCGGATCATCTGGAGTTGTGCTTCGATTTCCAGAGCTGTGCTCTTCCTAACGCCTTCAATTATGTCATATCCTCCTCTAGGCATTCCAAAATCCATGTACTTTCCATCCCTTACTTCCAAGTGAAACCAGTCGACACCACCCGCTTCAAGTTCTTCAACTTGAGCCCCTAAAACGGAATAGTCAGCCCAAAAGAGGCCTGCCGCGATTTTTACTTTCTGGCCAACCTCGCCTATTGTTCCTTTCATTGGTTTATCCTCCATCTAATGACTTAAACTGAGTTTACGTTTCCACTACAACTTTCACAGCCTCACCAGAGTGCATATATGTCAATGCCTCTGGCAGATCGAGTAGGCCAACGCGATGACTAATAAACTCAGAGGGTTTAACAATTCCCTTTTCCAAGAACTCGATTGTTTTTTCGAACGGATTCAATCCCACAAAACTGCCCACCACGGTCAGGTCGTTCCTGGTTATGGTATATTGACTGATGCTTGTCTCTTCATGGGGACGAAGACCGAATAGAATAATCTGGCCCGCCCTTCGCGCCAGCTCAATTGCGGTCGCCATCTGATTCCCTACCGCATCTACTACCAGGTCAGCACCCAAGCCCGTTATCTCTTTTACAGCTTCCGGGAGGTCATCCATGTTGGCATTAAGTACAGTACCTACATCAGCATTCTTAGCAAAAGCCCTCCGGTGGTCAGAATTGTCGCACACAATTACTTTACCGGCGCCGAGAGCGCGATAGGTTTGTGCGAAAAGAAGACCTATGGGGCCGGCGCCAATGACTGCAACACTGCCCCCTGCTTCAAGAGGTGCTCTAACTGTTGATCCTACTACACATGAGAGTGGCTCGAAAAAAACACTGTCGTCATCTGAAACTCTATCGCTAATCCTGAAGAGATTCTTCTCCGGGGCAACAGCATAGGGGGCAAGCGCTCCATCAATGGTTGTGCCCATCGTTCTATAGTTCTCACACTGGTTCTCAATTCCTTTGACACAATAGTTGCACTGGCTGCAAGTGATCCTAGGGGCAATAACCACCTTATCTCCTTCCTTTAATTCTTTAACCTCTTCCCCGGTTTTTTCTACAGTGCCAGTAGCTTCATGTCCTAGGATTATATTCAACGTCGCTTTATGGGCAGGAGGAACAGATAGAATATTCAGGTCTGTCCCACAGAGCCCACACAGCTTCACCCTTACGAGGATATCGGTACTGCCCTTGATCGCCGGTACAGGGCGGTCTTCAAATTCAATGACGCCTTCCCCCTTGAATACTGGAACATGCATTGTTCCGTTTGACGGGCTAATAGTCATATCTCAGGCCGCTTGTCATACGCCATCTCTACACCTTCTCCTCAACTCAGGGATTGTTTGATCGGTACTGACTACGTGGCCCGGAAGTTTCAATATCCTTTCATGAATTGCATCAACAATCCACTCAGCTTGTGGGAAAAAATGGTGCTCCATTTCCGCACTCGGTGTAATCCAGTTTCTTGACCCCACGACTACCGGGGGAGCGTCAAGATAATCAAAACACATTTGAGTTAGGTTAGATGCGATATTCTGAATTACAGAACCACGTTCACAGGCATCTGATAAAAGAACAACTCTCCCCGTTTTTCTTGCTGACTCAACCAGTAGCTTGTAGTCTAACGGATTTATGGACCTGCAATCGAAAACATCACACGACATATCATACTTCTCAGCAAGTATAGTAGTAGCTTCAACGGCTCTGTAAAGTGTTGCTCCAACTGAAATCAACGTTAGATCTTGTCCATCACGACGCTTGGCAGGAGGACCAAAAGGAACTTCATAAAACTTTTCGGGTACTTCTTTTTCAAACTGCTCGCTAAAATCATAAAGCTGTTGACTCTCAAAGAATATCACTGGATCAGTCCCGGAAAGGGCTGTGTGCAACATCCCTTTGGCATCATAGGGTGTGGCTGGATAAACGACTTTCAAACCGGGGATATGATTGACCAACGCTGACCAGTCTTGAGAATGCTGAGCACCATATGTTATCCCGACAGATACACGGACAACTACCGGCATCCTAAGTGTACCCGCAGACATGCTTTGCCATTTAGCAAGCTGATTAAAAATCTCATCTCCAGCCCTGCCTAAGAAATCGGAATACATAATTTCCACCAGGACACGCCCCCCTTCCATGGCGTAACCTACCGCTGTTGAGATTATGGCTGCCTCTGAAATGGGTGCATTAAAGAATCTATGATAAGGTAGAGATTCTGTCAATCCTCTGTAACAACCAAAGGCTCCGCCCCAGTCCCTATTTTCCTCTCCATATGCTACCAGCGTAGGATCTTTGTAGAAATGGTAAATTATTGCTTCAAAGATGGCGTCGCGGTACTGCATGACCTTTTTTTGAGGATCAGACATCCCTCTCGATTTCTTTCGGATTACTTTTATTCGCGGATTATCTTTTTTCTTTAAAAGAACTGCTGGCTCATCTCGAACAAGATTTTGATGCGTCTTATTTGAATACATTAGGTCGGCTATGCGCTCAGGATCAAGCGGCGGCGAAATCTCACCATCCACGGCTAAATTGCATACGTGATGTAGCTTCTGGGTGACACGGTCTACTATCCCTGTTTTTTGGTCATCGTCAAGAAGGTTCATTTTCTCTAGCTCACGGCTGAAAACGCGAATGGGATCCACTGTTTTCCAGAGCTCTAGTTCCTCGTTTGTTCGGTAGGAGGACGCGTCCGAAGGAGAGTGGCCTGAGAAACGATAAGTAACCATTTCCAGTAATACTGGACCGCCTCCTTCCTGTATTAACTTTTTCTTGCGTCGTATACTGTCAATGACGGCCATCGGGTTGAAGCCATCAACTCTTTCTGCATGCATGGCTTCAGTATTGATGCCGGCGCCAACTCGTGCCAGCATATCAAATGCCGCGGTCTCAACAGCCGTCTGCCCCCCCATTCCATAAAAGTTGTTCATGAAGTTGAAGATGATCGGCAACCCACCACGGTAGTCACCATCCCAAAGATTGTGAAACTGGCCCATTGAGGAAAAATTCATTGCCTCCCACGTTAGCCCGCAATTCATTGCGGCATCCCCAATGTTCGCCACCACAATTCCCTTCTTCCTGTTGATCTTCTTAAAGAGGGCTGCCCCCGCTGCTATGCCTGTAGAGGCTCCGACAATTGCATTATTAGGATAAATGCCAAACGGTGCGAAAAACGCATGCATTGAGCCACCCAGACCGCGGTTAAAACCCGTCTTTCTTCCAAAGATTTCAGCCAGAACCGCATACACGAGAAAGCTTGTTCCCAAGTCTTGGGTGTCCACAGATGGCATATCTTTGACTGCCCTCCACGTGTCACCATCGAGATGTTTCTCCATGATTTCTACCAGGTCGTCATCATCGAGTTTTCGCGTGGTGGATAGCCCTTTAGCAAGGACTTCCCCATGCGATCGATGAGAACCAAAAATGTGATCATCGACCTCCAGCAAAAATGCTTGTCCTACGCAGGCCGCCTCCTGTCCCACAGAAAGATGGGCCGGCCCCTTATAGTTATAGGCTGTTCCTCTGTAGGAGCCCGTCATCTTTATGGCCTGTAACATGCTCTCGAATTCCCGGATGAGAAGCATATCTTCGTAGATACCAATAATTGCATTTTTCCCATATGACTTCAGCTCGGCTTCAAGACTTGTGCTGTATTGATTGAGAAGGATCTCGGGACACTTGATAGTCCCGGGCGCGCGCTCTACGTTGGGTTGAACAGTCTGCAATTTTGGCATTTCGCTTATTCCACCACCTTGTGACCAAACCGCTCCATAAAGTTGACAAGCTCTTGCAGGAAACTCGCCGCCGGGGCTCCGTCCACAGCCTGGTGATCCACAGTAAGGCTTAGACGAATTGAATCAACAAATTCCGTCTTCTCGTCGCGTCTCACAGCTTTCACATATATTCTCCCAACACCAAGAATGCCAACCTGAGGTGGGTTCAGAATCGGTGTGAAGGTATCAATTCCCAACATGCCCATATTGCTCACCGTAAACGTTCCATTTGACAGCGAGTCCGGGCTGATTTCACCCGATTGACACTGTTCGACCAAAGAGGCCGTGGTTTGGGATAAATCAACAAGAGACCTGTTTTGCGCCGAGGGAACTACTGGCACCAACAGCCCCCGGGGAGTGTCAACAGCGATGCCTAGATTGATGTCTCCATAAGTGATAATTTGATCACCATCAATATGAGCATTGAGTGTGGGGTGCCCTTGCAGGATCCTAGAAACTGAATACGCAATCATATCCGTTAGCGATATTCCCTCTGCATTTGAGCCTTTTTCCGATAGCGTCTTGCGTGCTTGAAGTAGTTCTGTTGCGTCAAAATTAGTATGAAGAGTATACTGAGCAGAAGATGTGAGCGATACCTTCATTCGTTCAGCCGTGATCTTCCTGACGCCCCGCAACTTAATTATCTGAAGGTTTCCTTTTTGAAAAGCTTGTTTCTTGTTTTTTGGCTTCCTCTTTTTAGAAGACAAAAACTCTTCTACATCTTGAACCGTTATTCTTCCCCTTGGGCCCGAGCCGTTTAATTCACTAAGGTTCAGTCCTTGGCTTTGCGCAAGTTTCTTTGCTCTGGGGCTTATTCTCACTTGAATTGATTTATCTGGTTGTGGCGTGCTCCTTCTAGCTTGAGCTCTGGGGTCCTCTTTCTTGCGATTTTCTCTGGCCGTCCCTTCTTCTTGCTTCGGATTTGTAGAGGGTTCCTTTCCAGGTCTAAGATCCTCAATCTCATCGCCAATGTTTCCAACAGCTGCAATGTTAGTCAGAACTGGAATCTCTTCTCCCTCTTCAAAGAATAGAGCCAAGATTGTACCGCTATGCGGAGACTCGAGATCAAAAATAGCCTTGTCCGTTTCAATCTCGGCTACGGGTTGGGCATCTTTCACCACATCGCCTTTCTTGACATGCCATCGCGTCAATACGCAGTTTTCTTCAGACTGGCCATACTGCGGTAGTACTATCGGGATCGCCATATCCTTCTCAATAGATCAAACTTATCATGTTAAACACAACGAACTTCCACGCCTAGTTCTCTAAGATAGGTTTTATAGTCCTTGCTTAGTCCCTTATCCGTAATCAATACGTCTATGCTCTCTAGCCCTCCCGAATTCGACAGAAATACCTTACCACCCTTATGGCTATCTGCAAGAAGATAAACTTTTTGAGCACGTGAGACGGCTAATTTTTTTGTGTAACTTTCATTTGGTTCGGTTGTGGTAAGGCCGTGGCGACGCGAAAAGCCCATTGTCCCCATAAATGCTTTATCTACATTAATATTTCCCAACACGTGAGACGTAAGAGCGCCAACGATGGTCTGACTGCGCCGGCGGAATTCACCACCCACCAATATGAGCCGGCAGCCCGATTCACTGAACTCTAAAGCACTCTTGAACGAATTCGTCACAACCGTCAAATCTTTCCTATCTGAAATCAAGCGTGCCAACTGAAGGGTGGTGCTTCCTCCATCAAGATAGACAGTATCTTCTGATTCTATTATTGAAGCTGCCTTATGAGCGATTTTCCTTTTTTCGCTAAGGTAAATTGAAGCCTTATCATTAAATGGCGGCTCTTCATTGCCTCTGCCCACGCTCAGGGCGCCGCCGTGAACCCGCTCAACAATTCCACGGTCATGCAGAAACTGTAAATCACGCCTTACCGTGGCTGGCGAAGAGTCGAGCATTTCGCAGAGCAGTCCAATACGCGCCGCTCCTTTTTCCGCAATGACCTTACGCAGTTGCTCACGCCTTTCCGAGGCCAAATATTTATTCTCTACTTCAGTCATAACAGGTGTAGTATTTTGCTCTATTATGAATTATAATGATTGAATTTAATCATAAACGATCATATGTCCAGCTTTTTTGTCAGCTCTTATAAACAGTCTCCCTGTCTTAATCCGTATCACGAGAGTGGCATCACCAAACTCCTTTTAGCACCTTCTTGTTTTGGAGTAGCATTTTGCCCTATACTTGAACTAAATTACATGCAATTAAGGTGGGACAGAAATTGGCTTTTATAAGAAGGGCGTGGACTCCCGAGTCAGCTGATGAACTTCACAAAGAAGATTGGCTGGCGATTTTGTTTTCAGTCATTGCCTATACTGCTATATTGGTCGGCTCAGCAATGTCGGCTCTCCTGATGCCTCTTGGATTTGTGATTCTAGCCATCGGTATCTTTTGTACGATTGCTATGTATTGGATTATTGATCCAAAGTTGAAAGTGGTTTCATCAGAATACGAGAAAAAGCAGAAAGATTACCTGTTAAAGCTTGAAGAAATCCAAAAATGGGTAGCGTCTAAATGAGCAAAGGGCTGGCCGTGGTAATTGGAATGTCAATTGCCTATATAGCCTCCTTTGCGGGCATGATCTTCGCTTACATCTACTACAAGAAAAACGTCCGCTCACAAGATAAAAAGGAGTATTAGTTCGTGTTGGCTGTGTTATTGGAGTCAACAAGAATAGGTCATCCCGCCCTGGGTGTCATCCTGCCTATGAGCATTCTGTTGCTGTCATTTGTTTTAACATACCTGCTGATAAAGTTTTTCAGCAAAAGAAATTCTGAATAAATAGCTTTGGAGATTCACGCGCCGTAGGTGCTTAAACCATGATTACATTTCAGCTACTTGACTGGGTCTGGTTGGTTCTTTTTGTCCTATTAATGATTTTTTTTGGCGTTTATTTCTACAGGTTTGGTAAGAGGTCTCAGTCCGATTTTTTTCTTGCCGACCGGGGGCTCCCCTGGTGGCTGCCCGCATCCTCAGTATATGCAACACACACAGCTACAGACACACCTATCTGGGTTGGTGGTGTCATTTACAAATACGGCTTCGCAGGCCTCTGGTATGCCTTCTACGCTGCGTGGTGTGCCATTAGTGCCTTTGTGTCAACGAGAATATTTCGCCGCTCCTTGGCTTATAGTCAGGCGGAATGGCAAACCCTCCGTTTCGGTGAACTTGGGGCGGAGATGCTTAGGGGATGGCTAGCCGGCTGGCAAGTTTTTATGAATATGTTTGTTCTCGGTTGGGTCGGTATTGCCATGGGGAAGCTCTGTGCGATGCTGTTCGGCTGGGATCTGTGGGCGGGGCTTTTGTTGTTTACCGCCATAGGGGCTGTGTATGTTTACACTTCTGGCTACTGGGGCGTTGTTATGGCCGATTTCCAACAGGGGGTTATCGCTCTCCTCGTAATTATAATTGTTTCCGTCTGGGGTGTGGTTGCCGCCGGCGGTCCAAGCGAAATTATTTCAAGGTTGGATAGCTATAATAGTACCTGTGAGTGGAGGGTGCCTGAAATCTCCTCAGAAAATGCCGAAGCAATAATTAGGATTTGTGACCCGGAGAGTGGGAAAGAGCTTGCAAGGAGTGGCTATTTCCAAATCTCATCAAGACAAGATGAGCGCCTTTTTAGGAAAACGGAAAATAGCGTTCGATCATTTGTGGTCGATAATAATGTGTCTCAGAAGAATCAAACTCAAGTCCTTTTTCCATCACAGGAGACCGTTCTCCTTTCTGGGCACGGCTACAATATTGTCTGGGAAAAAACCGATACAAACAAGCTGGTTGATGTTGAATACTCTACTGATGGAGGACGTGCTTGGAGCCTGATCGATAAAAACCATTACGACGGGCAGGCTTGGCGGCTGAATCCTATGAGCTTCACGGGCATGTTTGAAGGGCAGTTCCCTGTTGCCTGGTTTGTGACCATGATGATTATTGCGCTCATCGGAGGTTTTGGTATGGGTACGGCTATTGACTGGTACCCAGAAGCCCAAAGGATTCAATCAGCAAAAACCGTTCGCGACGCCTCATACGGCATTTGGGTGGGATCTGCGCTGGTACTTCTCAGAAATTCCATTTGGGCTGCAGCCATCCTTGGTTTTTTTGCTATAAATCCCCACTTGGGCCAGAGTGGGGACTATGAAATGGCTTGGTATCGGGTTGGGTTTGAATACCTCCCTGTAGGAATGGTCGGGTTTCTTTTTGCGGGGATTTTGGCAATTCACCTTTCAACCGTATCTACACACCTTAATCTTGGCGCCATGTACGCAACCCGTGATTTCTACCACCATTACATAAATCCCGAGGCCGACGAAGACAAGCTTGTGTTTGTAGGTCGGGTTTCAACGATTATTATCTTGTTCGGATCATTTATCTTTGGGCTCATTATTGGCGAGGAGATCACAGCGTGGCTGATTTTTGCCCTCTGGATTATGGCTGCTGGCGTCTGGCTCCCCAACATTCTCCAAGTGGTGTGGTGGCGTTTTAACTCTTGGGGTTTCTTGAGTGCCTGGATCGCGAACCTCGGCTTAAGCTGGCTAGTCGTCTGGATACTGCCACGGTTTGGTGTAATACCGGAATTACCTGATTACCTGCAGTTTTGGACTTTGATTATTCTAAACGCCATGATTTATCTTCCCATAACATTTCTAACCAAACCGGAAAACATGGATCACCTGGTTGCTTTCTACGTGATGTCAAGGCCGATCGGTTTCTGGGGCCCCGTTAAAAGAGAAGCAATCAGGAAGGGGTTAATAAGGCCCGCTTCATAGTCTTTGCTCGCTCCCGCATTTAATCCGAAGGAGGGCTTTTTATGGGAAGAGTTAAGCTAAACTTATTTTATTTCCTAGTTCC
>CAJWQP010000041.1 GCA_913045445.1 uncultured Nitrospina sp.
TCGAACTCATCTCAGCATAAGTCCGTTCATGCCCCTCAGGAATGAATATAACATCCCATCCAAAACCATTTTCTCCTCGAACATCATCCGCGATTGTTCCCTTGACTTCTCCCATACCCATACGCATCTCCCGGCCGTCAAAAACCGCCGCTATACAAACAGCATAGGCCTCGCGATTCTCGAATCCTTCCAGCATTTTCAACAAGCCCTCGCACCCCACACTGCACTCGAACCATTTGACCAAAGCTCCAGGGAGACCATTCCATGCTGTAAAATCAAGGCTCGAATCTTCCACAAGTACCGGGCACTTTAATTCTTCATAAGCCTGTTTCGCTTTGTGTAAAATAACTTCGCTCACATCGTACGTTTGTTTTTCGTAGATCATTACTGCTGAAACCTGTTCCAGCGGGTATCCCAGAATCTCGGAAGCTTCGCGCACCTTATCCTCGTTGCTGGTGACAAATTTCAACTGGCTCCATCTCCCCTCCTCGCCCATACAAAAAATCCTCTCTTCTTATTAGATCGGTTCTGATCTGTCCATTCGATATTTTACTCCTCGCTTGCCTGAAACGTAGACCTATGCTATAAATTCTAGCTTTTCATTCTCCCAAATTTCCGAGCCAATCACAAGCAACCGACCCCATGAGCTCATTTTTCACAAAACGTATACTTCTCATATCCGCTCTCTTACTTTTCCAGACCGCGTGTGGCACCCCAATATTTGAAAACCAGTCCGATGTAATGACGCGCCAGGCCCTGTTTGACCTCATGAAAGCTCAGGAAGCCTACCGCGCTGAACATGGTAAATACAGCGCTGAGTTGGCTGATCTGAAAAAATATAATCTGGAGTATCACACAGGTATTATTTATCTTGAAATTCCATCGGCTGGCAAATCCGAATACCGTGCCATTGCTCTGCCAGCGGAGTCATCCACCGCCCGTGTTTTCGTATACGATACGGCTAAAGGCGGATTTTATGAAGCGGATGAGGTGGAGGTTGCCAATTATGTTTTGGGAGCGCTCAATTTTATTCGTGGTGAAAAGGAAAAACAAAAGACCAATATTATGTTTGCGGCAATCCTCCTGGGTTCACTTGTTATACTGGGGATTCGTTTCGCATTAAATTATAAAGGAGGGGGAAATAACGGTGTCCTGACTTCCTATTTCATCAGCCTGTTTCCTTTAGGATGGGCCGTTGCGGCTCTCAATCACCTGAACACCGACATCGTTTTCAGTCAAAAAATCATGGCATTTTCCATAGCCGCTATTATCGCGTCTCTTGCCAGTATTTTTCTCACCTCTCGCTGGATGCTAAACAGGAAACTGCTGACTGCCCAGGCTCCTGTGTTAGGACTTGCGGGCTGTACCCTGTTCATCGCAATCGTCAGCGCCGGGGCGATGCTCTATACCCTGTACAAATATTATCCCGCCTGACACCATGCTCCCCGCTTGACACAGGTATTCTAATTTCTCCCGTTACAGAGAAAAGATTTTGCCCCTTAGCCACGCAGGCTGGCGGCTTCGTCCTTGATTTTCTGCAATGACCCCTCTAATGGTGCCCCGCCGTACCAATGCATGTAATCCGGATTGAAATGAAACGCTCCCTGGAACGCCCGCATACGATATTCTATGAACATGACGTAGAGTTCCTACTCGATGTTGCTTTTGGCTTCATAAAACTGCAAGAGGTCCGGGCCAAAACTCCAGCCTTCGGGCATTTTTAAAACGCCATCTTTGTAAAGCCCCGGACGATTCGAATCGCTTCCGCCGTGATCTTATCCATTTCCTGGATCACTTCATACCGGGAGTAACTTGCGAAATCCGGTAACACTCTGGTAATTTCATACTGCTGGAATAACTCATAGTCGGACCTTTCCTATGATTTCAATATTTTACAAAACCGCTATAATCTGGCTGATCTCTGTAGTCTGAATTTTGGCGATAAACAAAACAAAGGTATAGCCTTTTTATCGCACATAAATTATATTAGACATGGCACATGCCCGCCAACCGGCCACTCGCCGTGACCTGCAATGCGGGTCGGCTATTTTGGCCCTGCGCCGAGCAGTTTTATTGGAAACGTCTGAAAATATTAATCCTTTTCCTGCATAAATGAAACTAATTAATTTAATAGGGTTTCCCCACGCCCGTCTCCAGGAATTCCTGCTTGAACACAGAATTGAACCTTATCGAGCGCACCAGATTTTCATCTGGATCTACCATTACAAGGTTTACGATTTTGACAGCATGACCAACCTATCCAAAGCGTTGCGTGCTTTGCTGGGGGAACACTTTCACATTTCCTTGCCACGGATTCAGGCCAAAACCACATCGCAGGACGGTTCTGTCAAGTACCTGTTCGAGTTGGAAGACGGTTTGACTATTGAGAGCGTATGGATGCCATCGGACGAGCGCAAAACTTTATGCGTTTCGACTCAGGTAGGATGTCGCCTTGCCTGTGCATTCTGTCTAACGGGAACCATGGGCCTGAAACGAAACTTGACCAGCAGTGAAATTCTCGGACAGCAGATCGCGGTCAATGAAGACTTGGATGAAGATAATCAAGTTACCAATACCGTGCTCATGGGAATGGGAGAACCTCTTGATAATTACGATGCCACGGTCGATGCGGTACGGCTGATGATCCTCCCTGAAGCCTTGAAACTGTCCTCGCGCAGAGTCACCCTGTCCACCGCCGGGCAGGTGGACCTCATCAAAAAGTTTCAGGAGGAAGACCTCCCCGTTAATCTGGCGATATCACTAAACGCGACGGATAATAAAACGCGGCAGGATATAATGCCCATCAATAAAAAGTACCCGATAGAAGTTTTGATGGAATGCCTCAGAAATTATCCATTGAAACCGTCACGTCGCTTGACCTTCGAGTACGTTATGCTTGGTGGTATCAATGATCGGGATGAGGATGCCCGGCGACTGGCAAAACTTCTGCACGGCATTCCTAACAAGGTCAACCTGATCCCTTTTAACAAATTTGCACCCTCTGAATTTGATCCACCAGATGAAGAACAAGTCCTCTCTTTCCAGCAGTATCTGCTGGCAAAAAATTACACCGTTTTTATCCGGCGTAATCGCGCGACTGATATTCTGGGAGCCTGTGGACAACTGGCGGCTCAACCTTTATCACCAGCTCCGGCATAACCTTGCACACCGGCCTGTATTTAATAAATGAACATGTCAGAACAAACAAAATCCCATAAGCCGGAAATTTCCATTGTCATCCCCGTATACAACGAGCGGGAAAATCTGATCCTGCTTGATGAGGAAATCACAAAGCACATGCAACCGCTTAGTAAGGAATACGAAGTGCTTCTGGTCGATGATGGGAGTACCGATGGAAGCTCGGAAATCATACGCACATTGCAAAGTGATAATCCGCATCTGCGTCTTATTCGCTTCGGGCACAACCATGGGCAGACGGCGGCATTCTCTGCCGGATTCAACAAAGCCCGTGGTGATATCATTGTCACCATGGATGCCGACTTGCAGAACAGTCCTGCCGACATTCATCTGCTACTTGATGCGATAAAAGATTATGATGTTGTGTGCGGTTGGCGACATAAACGAAACGATCCGTGGATCAGAAAAGTTTCATCAAAAATCGCAAACGCTGTGCGCAACTCATTGAGTGAAGAAACGATCGCGGATACAGGTTGTTCTCTCAAAGCCTTCCGCCGGGAGTGTTTTAAAAATATAAAACTCTACAATGGTCTGCACCGCTTTTTCCCGACATTGATGAAAATGGAAGGTTTTACCGTCACCCAGGTTAAAGTCGGGCATTATCCGCGTATACACGGACACTCAAAATACAACATACGTAACCGCCTGTTAGCTTCATTTAAAGATCTTCTGGCCATCCGCTGGATGAAAAAAAGAACAATAAATTATGATATCGTTGAGGAGGATTAATTAGTGAGCACAACCCATTGGCTGATTATCGGTTTTGTCGGGCAGGCCGCCTTCGGGGCGCGGTTTATAATTCAATGGATCGTTTCCGAAAAAAGGGGGGAAAGCACCATACCGCTTGCGTTCTGGTATTGCAGTATTGCTGGAAGCTTTATCCTTCTGACCTACGCGATCCACAAACAAGACCCCGTGTTCATTGTGGGCCAAAGCCTTGGCTCCATCATCTACATCCGCAACCTTATTCTAATTGATCGCAAAAATAAATCACTTGCCGGGGCCAACCTAGAAAATGACTAGCTGGAAAATTCGATTTTCAGGATTTGCACTTATGGTACTGGGCGGTTTTCTATTCGTCTGGTCCGTACGCGATATAACAGCAGAGTGGCCGCAAATCTTTGTCGGACTTCTCTCCGTACTCAGCATAGCAATGGGATTTGGCCTGTTAATCATGCCGCTGGATGGCGAGCCAGAGGATGCGGCGAAAGTCGACTCCGAGATAAAGACATCCGATGACAATCCGCCTTCTGGTTAATTGAAGATTTAACCGTTATTTCACAAGCACATTTGCCTCATTCAAGCCTTGAAAAAGTAACGTTTTTTAAAGCTCTTGACTTTGGAAAACCCGTGTGCTAAATCTTTACATCTTTTGACGCTTTCACTAGTTTTATTTTGAATAGAAAAGTTATTTTGAAAGTGGGTATTAATCGGTTATCTCTTTATTTTCAAGAAGCAGGCTTTCATTAAGAAGTTATCGTGCCGGGGTCGAACTGTTGTGGTTCTGCCCCATTGAAATATTCAGTCGGTCCCGGTGGTTCCAGGGACAGGCCTATTAGAGGACCTCAATGCAAAATTCATCTGGTCAACCACAAACCAGAAGCTCCATATTCGCCGTCATCATTGCCCTGATCCTGTTTTATGGCATCGGGCACCTCACCCCTGCTTCCCTATCGAATTCTTCATCACCCTTATTTGGACTAAGCGGTCCTTCGGTCGCCTATGCTGAAGAAGATGAGGACGAAGAAGACGAGGAGGATGAAGAAGACGAAGAAGATGAGGAGGATGAGGAAGACGAAGGAGAGGAAGGGGAAGAAGGCGCTGAGGGTGAAGAAGAAGGCGAAGATCTTTCCTACCTGACGGACATTGGACCGGCCGCGGAACATGAATTTAGTGAGTTCTCTCTCTTTGGACTGAGCAACCGTAAGTTTACCTGGTTCGCCGCACAACTTCACATCCTGTTTGCTTCTTTCATATTAGGCTGCCCCATGTTCGTGGTCATCATGGAGGTTATGGGAGCACGCCGGACCCAGGGTGTTCGCAAGGCCATCATATTGTCCAATGTTTTCCTCGGCGTTCTCATAGGGGTGGTGATCGGTATCACAGCAGAGGTCATTGTTGGAATTCACCACGGGGTTCTCTATGGTATGTGGGCATGCGCTTTTGGCGGACTTGTTGTCAGTTTTCTGAACTATTTCCATAAGTGCATGAACGTGAAGGTTTCGGGCGTAATCGGCGCTATTTTTGGAACGGTAGTCGCCTGTGCTTTGACACCTGTTGAAACTTATCATGCAGACGGTGTGATTCTTGCCGTGATCAATGGCTTCGTCGGAGGTCTCCTCGCTAATTTCATCATGTTTGCCGAAGCCGACTTCAAATTCGAGCGTCTGGCTCATGAGGTCACCAAGGTCATTGGATTCTGTTACAGCTTCACTGCCCTGACGGGTGGTTTGTTCCTATTCATTATGATGGTCGCTTACGGCGACTTCATTTCTTATCTTGTTTCCACTTTCCCTGTTCTGTTCATGGTGGCCTACCCCACCCTGTTCATCGTGGAAACCATAGTCATGTACGCCTATGTCTATTCATGGGATCCGCTGAACAAAAGCAATAAAAAAGGAAGGCACATCGTTCTGGGTGTCATTCTGAATATTTTTGGCCTCTCCCTGCTATGTGCATTGGATGGCCCGGCCACATTCATGCAGACTCCACCCCTGCCACTGGATCAGTTGACCAACATCAGCGAGTGGGACCGTCTGACAACCGCTACCTGGATGCCGCTCAACTACCACCGACTCGTCGGCAACGGAACGTTTGGCGGATACATGGTTTGTATCATCGGCGCATACATGTATCTGTGGTCTGAAAAGAAAGAAGAGAAAGAATACTATGACTGGGTTGGATACATCGGCAACATCATCGGTGTCGGAATCATGCTTCCTCTGCCGGCGATGGGTTACATCTTCGTCCGCGAAATTTACCAATACGATGCAACCATAGGCATGTACATCATGTCAGACCGGGAATCCATGTTCATGCTGGTTCAGGGCCTGCTGGTTGGAACCATGTTCAGCGTGAGTAACATCTACATGTGGGTGAGTATGAAGCGCATCGAAAATGCGCAACGTTTCTTCCCGGCGATGAAATTTGGTTTTATCCTGATCATCATAGCCGCGACCATCTGGTTTACCCCGAGGCGTTTTTTCGCCACGATGATGCCTGAGCCGGGAATGGACTCTAATATGGTGTTACCGGACAATCTGGCTTTCCTGGCTTTGATGATCGCAAAGAATACGGCGGCCTTCGCACTGGTCATTATCACCTTTGTCAACTACATCTTTTATACGATTGCCACTAAAACGGGAAAAGTGCATTACGGCAAGATCAATCCGCTTGGCGTGTACTGTCTGATCTTTCTCGGATTCGCGGACATATGGCTGATGAGTTGGATGGGTACCATCCGCGAATTGTCCCGCATGAACTGGCATATCTATAAAGTGTTTAAAGACGTGACTCCCGAAAAATTTACGCCCTCACTGGCAGAATCGGGTTTTCATGTGACCACCATTGTGTGGACATTCTTTATCGTCATGACATGTATTATCTGGCTAGGCATCAAGTATCCAAAAAGCAAGAAAAAGGCTCAGGAAGTTTCGCCTCAAGCCACACCTCAGGTAGCGGAATAACATCCAGGGAGCATACGAATGCAACAACCGTCTTTTTTTAAAAATCTGATTGGAATGTTTCTAAAGTTTCTGCCTTTAGCGGTGGTTATCTGGCTTATCGTAGCCTGGTTTGGTTTGCCCGATATCATGAGATGGGCGCTTGCCGGAGTTGTCATGGTCTATGCGTTTTTGCTGGCACTGCCATCGAAACGATTGGCAGAAAAATCATTCGGACAAAACATCAAATTTAAACTGCCCATCATAATAGTTGTTGCAGGAGCCATATGGGTCATGGCAGGTAAAGCTGGCTTTCCTGTCTGGTGGCAGATAGAGTTCGTTTCATTCGCATTCGTTGGGCTCGCGTTTTTCATCCTTCTTGATACTCGCGCGCTTAAACCAGAAAAATCCACCTCCAGTTGGGTGTTTAGACTGCTCACAACTTATGCTCTGGCCTCCGGGTTGTTCATAGCCATCACAGCCCAGTTACCCCAGTTCGATCCGCAGGTGGAAATCGAAAAATTGAACCGACCACCGATTAAACTGAGTGGACTTGCCGGCCCTGAGGTAATAGCCGCCGGCAGGGAAGTTTTTGAAAACAACAAGTGCTTTAACTGCCACAAAGTATTCTGGGAAGGCAACTCAGACCGTGGGCCCAACCTCGGATCCAAACAAATAGGTTTGTACTCTGAAGAGTACATCAGAAATCAAATCATTGATCCACGAGCGGATCAGGCTCCCGGATTCGAAGATAAAAAATCTAAAAAAGCCATGCCCACCTACTACGAAGAAGACCTGAGCGAAGACGAAATACACGCATTGGTATCCTATTTGAAAACCCTGCGTGATCCAACGCATATGCCTGTAGAAGGTAAATTCCCAAATCAGTGGACCTGGTGGGACGATCCGAAGATCATCGCAGAAGGAAAGGTTGTCTTTGAAGGAGCAGAGCCGGCAACCGAAGGGCTCAACTGCGCTGTATGTCATGGCAAGGATGGTATCCCCATGATGACAGGGGCACTTGACTTCCGCAATGCCGAGCAACATGATACTGATAAAATGCCCGACCAGCTCAAGGGTGTCCCCCTTAAAGAGTGGCCCGATGCATTGTGGTACAAACGTGTTACGCGCGGTGTGGACAACACACCCATGGCGCCCTGGGGAATGATATTCCAACATCTCTACCTGTGGAAAGCTGAAGCCTATGCCAGAACTTTTCACGATCCCCTGGATAAACGAACAGAGAAAAGGCCCGTTCCTCCTATACCCACTAAGGAGGATATTGCAAAATGGAAAACAGACGAACTTTTCCTCGATCCGCTTCTATAATTCCTGTTTTCAGGATATAAAAATATAAACCGGTCGCTTGAATGCGACCGGTTTTTTTATTCCCGCTCCCTCATATCTTTAAATCTGTTAATATAAAACCAATGTGCATTGGCTTTATTGCTGGAGAACATAATGAGTAAAGTTGAAAAAATGCTGAAAGAAAACATATCCGAAGACGGGACAGTTTTAAATTTGAGGGATAAGTTTTTGGGGCTCAGGGGAACCATGGAACTGGCGGAAAAACCGGCACTGGCAACAGTCAAAAAGCTTGTTCTTCCCGGAAACCAGTGTGCCGATGAAGGGGCGGAAGCGTTGGCGAATTCCCCTTATCTGGGCAATGTTGAAATGCTCAACCTCAACCACAACGATATTGGCGATGATGGAGCTATTGCCATTGCCAACAGTGATAAATTACCCAATCTGACGTCGTTGTCCATGTTCGGCAATGTGATCGGTGATGAAGGAGCAAAGGCACTTGCTGAATCACCGAACAGTAAAAAATATATCAAACTGGATTTGTATAAAAACCAGATATCGGCGGTCGGCAACAAATATCTCACTGAATCGGAAATGCTTAAAAACTGTGAAGAGTTGGAAATTTATCGGGATTGACCGACCATTCGCCAACACTTTATCAAGAATTACCGGCCCACTGAGAAGGCGTATAGGTCTTTATCTGGAGAGCGTGGATCAGCTTTGGCTGACCATTGATTTGATCATCCAAAGCGCCGTAGACCATGCGTATGCGGTCTATCAGATCAACATCTTCGAATTGCCCTGAAACCACTTTCACCGAATAATGCCCACCCCCACCTGCGGCCTTGTGACCTCGATGCTTGTGGCTGTCATCTATGATCTCAACATGCTGAGCGGAAATTTTTTCCTTTAAAATTTTATCTATGATTGTAACAACTTCCATATTATTTCCTTTGTTATATAATTTTAA
Source organism: uncultured Nitrospina sp. (assembly GCA_913045445.1). Lineage (GTDB taxonomy): Bacteria > Nitrospinota > Nitrospinia > Nitrospinales > VA-1 > Nitromaritima. The sequence continues at coordinate 9,136 of CAJWQP010000041.1, forward strand.
TTGGTTCATCACTGTATTTTAGCCCTTTTTGAGGAACATGAACTGGCCGAAAACCTTGCGAATCGTGGAGAAACATTTTTCACGACCCACCGAGAACATCAGGATCTGGAATCTCAGACAAGTCCTTAAGTGATTTACCAAACCAAACCTGAGTTTCATTTTCTTTTTCGCTGACTAATCGTGTCCCGCATTTAGCGCACAAGGGAATTTCCCCCGACTCAAATTGTTTGATTCTGTTTTTTACTTTGCACGCAGGGCACGGTATAATGCTTGACGGTACTTGGCTCATGCTTTATTTTATCAATCCTTCTATCTGTTGAAAACAGTTACTTATAACAGTCATGATATTTCATCAAGTTGGTGGTCAGAATAAACTGACCCTCTGGAATAAAATAACGTTGATCCTTTGGATTGGCATCAGTCTGGCCCTGCTTTCATTTTTCACCTTCACCTTTTTTATAATTGCCATCGTAGTTGGAGTTGTGATTTTTACGATGAGCTTTTTCCGCAGCACCCCTGGCTCAGTACGCTATAGTCAGCAAGACAAGGTTCCTCCATTTTCCAACCCAAATTACCGACACAAGCCCCCCAAGGACGACGATATCATAGATATATAAAACCTTCCTTTCCTGACTCCAAAAATACAAATAATTGAAAAAGAATTAGGATATATACCTGACCTGCAAGACAAAACACTCTGAAAGATCGAATATCAGGGAGCTCCCTTGAAGTTTAGGCTTGCAAAACCTAATGCTTAGGTACGGGGTATAAGAATCATTCACTGAGGAAAGGTTATGGTGGACCCACAAGATGCGTTATCAGGAATATCCAGGGAAGCTAGTGGTGCACCTCCTGAGGGCATTATGCAGGGCCGCAACAGAACCCTGGTGATACAGCAAATCAGTAAAGTATCGGATGACCCATTTCAGGCGCTCACCATCCAGAGCAAGGCTGTACGCGAATTTGGTGGCACCAAAGTGCCCTTCACTGTTTCATCCGTTGGTGGGAAAGAAATTAACACCGCCGAATCCACCAAGATTCCAACTACACCTGAGGTGGGAAAAGGCAGTATCGCCGACATCATTCTTTAGCCACCGCACAAGCCCTACCGTTTCTTACAACAATTAAAATCTTTTTCTGTATTCCAGCTAATTTGAATATAGTCTGGGAAGCGTGTTTCTTTATCGAAATTTGCCAACTCGATCTGGTCGCATGTGAGATTGGAAACACCCGTCAAATCCGTTCCGCTCAGAAATGCGTCCTCCAAGTCCGCTCCCTTAAGATCAGCCCCCCGCAAATTGGCTTCGCTAATAACCGCACCCCTCAAATCAGCATTGGTCAGGTTGGCCTCTCTCAAGTCCGCCCGTATAAGATAAGCGATACTAAGATCCGCCTCGGTCAAATCTGCTCCCGCCAAATCAACCCCCATGAGCTTGGTGTTTCCCAGGCTGGCCCCTTGAAGATTCGGTTTTTTTCCTTCAACTTCCTTTATAAAAACTATCCATTCCGGTAACATTTGGTTTTCCCCAAATTCAGCTGGATAAAGTATGAAATCATTCCTTATTTGTAAACTTTTCTTTTAAATAGGTTATTTCTTCTGCTGACAAGGCGATCCAGGAAAAGCAAGCCATCAAGATGATCAATCTCATGCTGAACTGCACGCGCCTCAAACCCCTCCATCTCATAAGTCTTGCTTTCACCTGTCAGGTCCAGGGCCTGCAAAGTTATCGTCTCTGCCCGTGCAACATTCCCCGTATAATCAGGAACCGACAAACATCCTTCTCTCCCCGTAACCTCCCCCTGCTTCATATTTATTTGAGGGTTTATCAGAATAAGCTTTCCATGATTTGGAGTGTCTGGTTTTACTGAAACATCAACGATCACGATCCGCTCAAAACGGCCCACCTGGGGAGCCGCTATACCCACCGATGGCGGCCCTGCCCTCATTGTTTCCTCAAGGTCGAAAATAAATTTCTTCACAGACTCATCAACAACGCTTATTTGACGCGAAACCTTTTTCAAACGAGAATCGGGATAAATCAGGATGTCAAAAACAGCCATTGGGTCAGCCCATCAAAGTATTGATTGGCGAGATACGGGTTTCCACATGCTTTTCTTCCGCGAGCTTATCCAAAGCTGATTTTAAAGAATCGATCCCTTTCCCGGCGACACCTTCCATTTCCATTATGTATATCGGATTGTCCGAAGATCCACCAACATCCGACTCAAGATTAAGGATATTCAACCCGGCCTCGGTTAAAACTCCTGTTGTTTCAGCCACAATACCGGCACGATCTGCACCATAAATACTGATACGAACATCCGGTTCAACATGGCGATGCAACTCCCCTTCTATTTTATCCACATGAACTTGCAACTCAAGAACAGTGCAAACTTTTGACATTTTCTTCTCAAGCGAATCAGCAGATCCCTCATAGTGAACCATCAGCATGATGCTGAAGTTTCCACCTAGTCGAACCATGGATGCTTCACCGAGATTACCCCCGCCTTCATACAAAGCCAAGGTAACCTGAGAAACAATTCCCGGGCGATCCTTACCAATAAAAGTTAACATGTACCAGTTTTTCATCCCCCACTCCTCTAAAATAAAAACTCAATCTCTCACTATCTTTAACCTTCGGCACACCAACAGGTAAAGAGATCAACAGCTTTTTGAAATTGGTTGGCTGGAAACTTTTCAGTCCTCAACGGACTCCTGGAGTCAGCCCCTCTTGTGACTACAATAAGTTTATCATGCAGGCCTGCATTTTCGATATAGAGTGAGCTGTTTCGCCCCATAACAAAACCTGTGCCGCGCATTACCTCTTCAAATAGGTCTCTTGATGAATTCCCCACCGTTAAACCATTTTTGTTAATAAACACACTCACCCTATCCTCCTTAGATCGCTAACCATAATCTCGTCTGTTTCATTAGGACGATTATAAGGTGAAAATCAATAAGTACTCATATAATTTTCTACAACTTATCTACATACATTGGTCATTGTTAAGTGGTAAATGTAATTAATTTCCCTTATCTTAAATGAGAATGAAAAATACGTCATGATTAAATCTCCATAGTTCTTATGACAATCAAGTGCCCGTGGTTTACCCTCGTTGCGAATAATTTTCCAGATTCTGTTATCTGGGGTGTTGCTCTATCTTCAAATTTAAGACTTGAGAATGCGAAAAACTAGAGTTCTTGTCGTCGATGATTCGGTTGTTGTAAGAAAAATAGTAACAGACATCCTTTCCTCCGATCCCCAAATAGAAGTGGCGGGCATTGCCGCTAACGGGGAAATAGCCCTGCAGAAAATCCCTTAAGTCAACCCTGACATCATTCGCCCCGTGAACTCATCGATATTGACTTCAGGTTATTTAGTTCAAGTCTGAGAAGAAGTTGTTGTAGAACCTGTGGAGCCTGTGCAAAAATGAGAAGCATTTTTCACAACTCCACAGGTTGATGAAAGGTTAATTTGTTGGGTTAATGTGTCTCTGAGAAAAAAACTTTGGTGCACATTACTTTGAAGACTTACAACACCAGACACTCATGTTTTTTTTCGTACAAGGTGTCTCTTTCCATAGGTTTGCGTCCTGCCTCAATAATCATATCAACCATCGAATTTTTATAAAAAATCTGTTCTGTCACCGCTCCAGCCGCATGAGTGATCCTTTCCTCGACTACAGTTCCATCCATATCATTGGCTCCAAACGAAAGGGACAGTTGAGCGATCTGCGGTGTGATCATAATCCAGAACGCTTTAATATGCGAAAAATTGTCTAGCATGAGCCGGGATACTGCCAATGCTCTAAGATCCAACTGCCCCGGGGTACTCCTGAGAAAACTGAGATTCGTGTTTTCCGGATGGAATGCCAACGGTATGAACGTTAGGAAACCATTCGTGTGGTCTTGCAATTCACGTAAACGAATCAAGTGGTCTGTTCTTTCATCTGCATTTTCGACATGACCGTATAACATGGTAGCATTGCTTCTCATACCCACCGAGTGAACCGCCTCATGCACATCGAGCCACTCTTGCGCATTCGTTTTTTCAGAACATATTTTTCTGCGAACTCGTGTCGCAAAAATTTCCGCACCACCCCCCGGAATCGAACCCAACCCCGCATCGCGCAGAACAATCAAAGTATCCTTGAGCGGCATCCCGGCGATCCTGGCAAGGTATTCCAGCTCAACAGCGGTAAAGGCCTGGATATGAACCTCTGGAAACCTTTCGGTAAGCCCTGAAATCATGTCCAGATAATATTGAAATGGAAGGTCCGGATGCAAACCACCCACGATATGAAACTCGCTTACATCGCCTTTTTTATATTGCTCCACATCCGAAAATATTTCTTCAAGGGACTTTGTATATGCCGATGGGTTATCCTCTTTCACCCCGAAGGCGCAGAACTGGCAACTGTTCACACAAATATTCGTGTGATTGATATGTCGATTGTGAATAAAAAACGTTTGGTCGCCATGCAATCGTTCACGAACGATATTTGCCAGATACCCAACACTTAACAAGTCAAACGAGTTCCATAGCACCACCCCGTCCTCGAACGACAGACGTTCCTCGGCACGAACCTTTTCCTCTATGGATATTAAATTTTTATCTTCAAATTCAAAGAGCATGCAAAGCCTCAAGTTTATATAATCAACAAGTGTAACGAAATTATACTAGATTTTGTAGCAGTGAGGAATAAAAAGGAAACCACCGATAAACACAGATGGACACAGATTTGTAAACCTACAAGGTTCATAGGTTATGCTGTTTAAAAAAGTTTTCCCGACTCCTACTCAAACCCACATGCAGTCCACGATCACGAGTGACATGAGCAAGACACTTATTATTCCGTTCACATTAAAGAAGGCCATGTTTACTTTTGAAAGGTCATCAGGACGCACCAGTGAATGTTCGTACCCAAGGAGCCCGGCAACCAGAACAACCCCACTTAAATACGATACTCCCAATATTGGCAGATACAAAAGAGCCAGCAGAAAAACCACCATGATGCAATGCGCAAAAAAGGCGAGCCGCAAAGCCCCGGCAATTCCAAATTTCTGCGGGACAGAGTGCAAATTATTTTTCCTGTCCGACTCCATATCCATACAGGAATAGATGATGTCGAATCCAACCAGCCAGAACACAACCGCCGCGCCCAGCACCAGTGACGCGATGGATATTTCTTCTCGAACCGCCACCCATGCGCCGACAGGTGCAATGGATATCGCTATCCCTAACCACAAATGTGAAAGCGATGTAAAACGTTTAGCCAGCGAATATCCAAATACAATAATCAACGCAACTGGCGAAAGAAAAAACGCGAGCCGATTCAACATATAAGCGGCGAACACAAACACAACAGAAGACGCGGTTAGAAAAATCCAGTACTGCCCAACACTCACATCACCGGAAGGCAAAGCCCGGTCACTCGTTCTCGGGTTCAGCTTGTCAAACCTGGCATCGGCAATACGGTTGAAAGCCATCGCGGCATTTCTCGCGCCAAACATGGCAACCAGTATCCACAACAACGTCATCCATTCCGGCAAACCTTCTGCCGCAAGAAAAGCGCTCATTACCGCAAACGGCAATGCAAACACCGTGTGCTGAATCTTGATATCAGAAAATAAAATTTTAAGTTTTCCCAAAAGTTTTCTCCAAAGCCTCTCACCATAAATCAAACAAGTTAACCGCAAAACTGGGGCAAAGCCGAAGTGCAGAGCACGCAAAGAGATTCAGGAGTTTTTTCTTGGCGACTTTGCGTCTTTGCGCGAGACAAGTTATGATTAAATTTTGACTCCATAATATATCACCCTACACATGAAAAATTACAAGCGTCTTCTTCAATTACTTTTACCCTATAAAACAGCACTCGGAATGGGGAGTGTCTTTCTGATCGCCGCATCAGCCACCAATCTGGCTGTCCCTCTGTTCGTTCGCAATCTGGTGGACATCGTGATGGTCGAAAAAAACCTTGACCACCTAAATGACATTGCCATCACCATAGGATTTCTGTTCTTGATTCAACTGGTTTGTCAGACTATCCATAACTACCTCTTTGATGTGACAGAAAAACGTGTAATTTCTGATTTCCGCAAAGACCTGTTCGACCATCTGCATACCATGTCCGTCAGTTATTTTGTCAAACGGCGTACGGGGGAAGTCATGTCCCGCATGACCAACGATGTCACCACCATCGAAAATATCGTCACCGACCTGCCGGCGACAGCGCTTCAACAGTCGATAAGGCTGGTCGGCGGAATCGTCATCATCATTTACATGAATTGGAAGCTGACGTTTATGATTCTGGTCCTCGCCCCCGTCCTGGTTTTGTTCGCCAAAACTTTCGGACGCCAACTGAAAAAGCTTTCCACCGAAATTCAGGACAAGCTGGCTGTCTCAACAACAATTTTGGAAGAAAATATATCCTGCTATCAGATAGTAAAATCTTTTGTCCGCGACCGATTGGAGTCCGAGCGATTCTCCAACGCGATAGAAGACAGTTTTCAGTCCGCCCGCAGGCGTGTGATCATATCGTCATTTTTTGGTCCGTCCATCGGATTCATAGCATTCAGCACATCACTCGTCCTGCTATGGTATGGCGGACGCGAAGTGATAACCGGCGGGATAAGTCCGGGAGAACTGATCGCCTTTATTTTGTACGCGACCATCATCGCCGGCCCCATGGGCAGTTTCGCCAGAATGTACACCCGGCTTCAGGAAGGCCTTGGGGCCAGTGAACGCCTGTTTGAACTACTCGATACATCCGGGGAAGTTCGCGACCTGCCAGACGCCAGACCCATGCCCCCTATTTCCGGACGCGTGGAATTTGATGACACCTGTTTTCATTATCGGGAAGACCGGGAGGTCATAAAAAATATTTCCTTTACCGTCGAACCCGGACAAATGATCGCCCTGGTTGGTCCGAGTGGTGCGGGGAAAACGACCATGATCAATCTCCTGCACCGTTTTTATGATCCGACCCGGGGAGAAATTCGTGTCGACGGGATATCCCTGCAAAATGTAAAACTCGCCAGTTACTGGAACCAAGTCGGGATCGTCCCGCAGGAAACCATTCTGTTCGGCGACTCCATCGAAATGAATATCAAGTACGCCAAAGCTGGAGCCACTACCGAAGAAGTTATAGCGGCGGCCAAAGCCGCCAACGCGCACACTTTCATAATGGAGTGCCCGGAGCAGTATCAAACCATCGTTGGAGAAAAAGGAATCCGTCTGTCAGCTGGCCAACGCCAGCGAATAGCCATTGCCAGGGCGATATTGAAGAATCCCCGCATCCTGATGCTTGACGAGGCCACTTCGGCCCTTGACAACGAATCTGAGGTACTGATCCAGGAAGCCCTGGAGAGATTGATGAAAAACCGGACCTCATTTGTCATCGCTCACAGATTATCAACCATTCACAACGCAGAGCGAATTTTAGTGATGGACGACGGGAAAATTGTCGAAACAGGCACCCATGGAGAATTAATGGGTAAAAAAGGCCTCTATCACCGGCTTTACACCCTTAAAAACCTGGAAATTGTGGAAAAACCCCCGGAAACACCCGAAAACCACATTCCTGAATTGAGATAACTACTTGATTTTAAGTTGTTTATATTTTATTCAAAAAAAAATTAAAAAAAAACAAAAAAAAAGTTGCTAAATCTCAAAAAAGCCTTATTATTAACGAAGTAAATTGTTGAGTTTGCTGTTTTTCAGGACGAGAACCTTTATGTGAGGGTTTCAGTTGGCGGGATTCACTGGAACCTGTCAAATAAGGGTTTTTTCTTTCCCTGAAAAATAATCCAATACATTACGATAGTAGAAATAAGAATACAAACAGAGTGTTGTGCTCTGTTTTGTACTGCTCTTTGAAAATTGAATAGGCGCTTTAATTAAGTTTGTGGGTCCAAGTATAAGATTCAAAATAAAACAGAATCAATTCTGTTCAGTATAATAACTGGAGAGTTTGATCCTGGCTCAGAACGAACGCTGGCGGTGTGCTTAACACA
>CAJWQP010000042.1 GCA_913045445.1 uncultured Nitrospina sp.
TTAAGCCAAAAGTGATTACAGAAAAAGGCTAGAACCGTATCATAGAAAAAAACTGGCGCCGCTCATGATGCGCGGGATGAGCTTGGGCCGTGCGAGGCGGGAATCGTAAGGAGCCAGCCGACGTTTGTTCTCACGCTGGCAAAGATCGATGAAGTCTTTGGATGACATGGAAGAATTTTCGTGCTCCCTGGCTTGAATAGTGAACGCGGACCCGCCAAGATTTTTTAATTCAACGAGCCGAGACCAGCCAGCAGACCAGAAAGCCCACATCGTCATTAGAAAATGGGCACCCTGTAGGAGATAGGGTCGCTTTTGTCGTTGGTAAAGCAACCAGTTCTGGATAAATAAAATATGGCGCGCTTCTTCCTGAACAATAGGCTCCATCACTTCAATAAGCTCGATCGGGTAATCGTTTGAGGCCTTAGAAATTTCCAAAAACCCGAAAGCAAAAAAAGAGTCGATACATTCTCCTGCTCCGGTACTCATAAAGCACCATTCCAAATTATCGGGCAAAGCCTTATCGGGCAGTTCATTAAGAGGAATATTATAGCGGTTGAGAAAATATTTCAGGATATCCGCGTGCCGCCCCTCTTCGTAAGCCTGCAAAGCCAGCGCCTCTTTCAGCAAGGGATCGTCCTCCTCTGCCGAATAGGCGGTCAGTTTATTGAAAACCTGGCGTTCCGTATGAACTGCATAATCCCAGATAGGGAATTTGGTCAATTTTTCAATAGTCGCGTCATCCAAATCTGGCCAGGGTAATTCCTCAGGTGTGAACGGCTTATGCGTTTCAATAAAAAATTTGCAAAATAATTCCTTATGCTCGACAGAACCCCAATCCATAAAAATAATCTTTCACGAGTTTCGGTTACCTACCTTCATCGACAAAAATAAACGTAACTTTCTGTCATAGATAGTAAGAGGCAGAATGAACATATTTATTCAAAGTTTATATATCTGAACACAAAATTCAACAGGTGTCAGCAGAAAGTTGCCGCCGAAAAACTCAGGAAGTATAAAATGAGGAGGATTTATATTGTTTGAGTCCATGATTGAAAAGGACATTGAGCATCGCCACTGCAGGGACCGCGATGATTACACCCGCCAAACCAAAAAACTCGGCTCCCAGAAGAACGGCCAGCATGATCGCTACCGGATGCAATCCTATTTTCTCACCCACGATTCGAGGAGTGATGACCATGCCTTCCAACGCCTGAACCACCGCGAAAACCCCCACCACCCCCAGCACCGGCATCCAGTCCTGAGCCTGCATAAACGTCAACACTGCCGCTGGAAGGAATCCGAGAACCAACCCCAGATAAGGAACCAGATTAGCCAGGCCCGCCACCAGCCCGATAAACAAACTCATGGGAGTACCGCAGGAAAATAATCCGATACTGTAAAGTGCCGCCATAAAAAGACCCACCACCAACTGCCCCCTCACAAATCCTGCAAGAACATCATCCATTTCTTTCATCAACTCTAAAGTTCTCTCCCTGTGCCTTTCAGGAACCAGGCTGAGCATTTTTTTGTTGATCGAATCATAATCTCTCAGCAAATAAAACATCGCCACCGGAATGATAACGAGGTTAGCCAGAAGCAAAATAAAATTGAACAAACCCGTCACCGATCCCCATAAAAAAGAAGTCACCGATGAAACAGCCTTGAGCGGAAGCTCCCCCACCTTAAGAAATTCCTTATTGAGGATTCCCTGAATCTTTTCCGGTTCCACTCCACCCACCATCCCGAGCAGAGGTTTGATCCATTCCTGAATCATTACAATGTAGTTGGGAAGGTTATGAACCAAATGCTCCGCCTGAAGTTTTAACATTGGAAAAATCAGGAGTCCGGCCCCAAAAACAAGCGAGAAAAAACCTGCCATTAAAATCAAAACCGCCACGGTTCGTGAGACTTTTAAAGATTCCAAGCGGTCCGTAACAGGATCGAGCAGATACGCCAAAGCAAAAGCCAGGAAAAATGGCGTGAGCACCCGACGAGAAAAATACAAAAATACCATCGCCAGTAAAAGCACGATAACGATGATATAAATTGTTTGCGTATTTTTATTCTGATTCATAAGTTAAAGGTCGCCCATAGGCAAGGGAGCAGGTTCTGTTTTTGGAGCGGGCGCAGATTGCTTGACTTCTTTCTTTTCAGCGCCTCCCTCCCAGTGCTTTTGAATCGCGGGAATAAGAAATTCTGTCAGTTTTTTCCCCGCACGGTGAAACGCTTCCAATTCGCCTGCGAGAATTTCATTTCCTGAAGCCGTAGCAAAATCGCTTTTCGCCGCTACCAGTGTCGAGTGATGCGAAGAAACCGCCTTGACGCTGATCGCCACACGAACCGGTTGCGGCCCCTGAGTCCTCTCTTCCCCAATAGGAGTCGATGTGGCATTACCCACGATGACAATATCCGCACCCGCCTTCAAACCGACATTAACTGCGGCAGACACATTTCCCTTCACCGCACTCATAACCGTTTCCTCAGGAATGCTGTAGCGTATGGAAACCCTCCCCACCACTGGAATACCCGCTTCAATAAAATTCCTAGCCAGTGACGTTTCAGAAATCGGTATCGACTCCCAAAACCGCAAGGTACTATCAGAACTCAGGCTACTTTCGTTGATGAGAATGACCACCTGCTTCCCGCCTTCCATACCCGTTGTCACACCGGTCCGACTCAAGGACTTATTTACCGCATCCTGGAACAACACCACCTCCAGTTTGACCTGGCTCAGTCGCTGAATGGGATCATCGTAAGCCTCTAAAAACCGATAGGATTTCACATACTTTTCAGTCTTCCGTAACATCTTACCCATTTCTCGCCGATTGCGTTCGAATTCCTCATCCCCCAAAAGCTCGCGCAGGTTCTGCTCCAGAGCTGTTTTCAGAGCAATTTTAACAGCCTTTTTTCTGGCTCCGACAAAACTGTTCTTAATCGCTGGAGCTTCAGCAATCACTTCATAAGCAGATTCAGAATAGAACTGAGCAAAAGCAGGAGACATCCACAATGTCATTGCCATCAGCACAACAAATATTCCACAACATCCTTTACAAAAAATATTTCTCAGCATCATCGTTTCGCTTTAGTCCGTTTTGATTTTACCATCGGACGTCTACGCGCTATTTCTTTCTCTGCCGGTTCCTTTTGGACCATTAACTCCAGTGCCTTAATCTCGCGAGGGGACAAAAACCGATACGCCCCAAGGGGGAGTCCGTTCAAATTTAAATTCCCAAAATGAGTGCGTTTCAGTCGGATCACCTCGTGCCGCACCGCTTCACAAATCCGCTTGACATGCCGATTTTTCCCCTCGAACATTTTCATTTTCAAAAAACTGTTTTTTCCGCTCACCCGGTCAATCTCAACCTCTAATGGAGCAGTGGCCTGATTGTCCAATGCCACCCCCCGGCTCAATCGCCTGAGTGTTTTATCATCCGGTACCCCTCTCACCTTGACCAGATAAGTGCGTGGCACCCTGTACCTGGGCTCCAGAAGTTTTTTAGACAAGGCACCATCGCTGGTCAACAGTAAAGCTCCCTGCGTATTATAGTCGAGACGCCCCACCGGAAACACACGGGCAGAAACCTTGATGAAATCCATAACCGTCTTGCGTCCACGCTCGTCAACTCCCATCGTTGTGAGGCAGTCCGAAGGTTTGTTGAGGAGAATAAATACCCTTTCCTGTGCCCGGGGAACCAACTTGCCGCGTGCCCGAACTTCATCCGATAAAGGATCGACACATGTCCCCGGTTTGGTAATCACCTTCCCGTTGACCTTCACCCGACCTTCAGCGATCCACCGCTCAGCCTCCCGGCGCGAGGCCAGCCCCGCATCGGCTATTACTTTTTGCAATCGTGTTTTCATGAACTACAAAATATTGGAAATGAGTCAGCAGAAAAAATTTCCACAATTATTCAGGAAACCGTTGATGAGTCCGGGTCGGCAGGTTCGGCGGGTTGCGTTTCAGATTCGGCATCGGATTCGGTAACAGGATCCTCTTCATCAAGACTCTCCGAAGGAGACTCTCCAAACGGTAGTGCCGTTTGATTCTGCGAAACCTGATCTTCAAGCTCACTTTCCTTGAAGTCCTCCAACGTAGGCAAATCGCTCAAATCTCTCAACCCAAAATACTCAAGGAACTTGCGCGTGGTCCGGTACATAATCGGTCGACCGGGAACTTTTTTGCGTCCGCTAGGAGAAATAACTTTTTTCTCCAGCAAAGTCCGCATCACTCCACTGGAGTCCACACCGCGAATCTCTTCAACCTCTGTTCGGGTCAAGGGTTGTTTGTACGCGATGATAGCCAGCGTATCCAGGCTGGGCTGGGTCAGCTTTGCCGTTTTGTCCAGTTTAAGGAACTTGCGAACCCAGTCCGAATAATCATGACGGGTGCACAATTGATATCCTTCCGCCGCCTGAAGAATTTGCAGGTTGCGTGGCTGGTACTCATCTATCAATTCATCAAGAATAGATTTCAGAGCCGCTTTTTCCGTATCATCAGCCAACAGACTCTGCAACTGGTCCTCATTCACCGGTTGATCTGCCGCTAACAGGATATTTTCAATAATAGCTTTAATTTCTTTGCGTTCCACTAACGAACCCCGTTTAAATTCTCATTAAAATAAAAGAGTTTGAGCCATCTCAGCCATTCTATCCGCTTCCGCTATCCTCTGCAAAAATAAATCCTCCGGCTCCTCTTTTAAAAGGGGGAATTTTGAACTCCTCCTCACTCCTTAAAATATTTACTCAGGGCCAGTCCCTGCGAGTGATAGTTGGATTTGATTCTTTTGCCATACACCTTGTTCGGTTTCTCAATGACATTTTCAAACTTCAGTCGGCAGAAAGTTTGACCATCCTCTACCATGAAAGGAACATCATGCGGACGGACTTCCATGACAGCCCGGGTACCCTGATTCTTCATCGCCTTACCACCATGCCAGCCGAAACCGGGATCGAAAAATCCAGCATAGTGTGTACGCAATTCACCGCTGTTGGGTTCGTAGGCCACCATTTCTCCAAGCAAATGAGGCCAGATACAAATTTTCTCCTTTGACATCATGATATAAAAACTCTCCGGCTCCAGAATCAAGCGCTTGTTTCTGATCTGGCTCAGAGTGATCGGTTCCCAAAAATCCATTGGATGGTAGTGGCGGTTGAGGCTCATATCGATGACGCTGGAATTTGTTTTCGCCTTGTACGCGACAATGCGGTCCTTTCTCGCTCCCGCGAGATCCAGGCTGATGAACAAACCGTTGTCAACCTTCACATCATCCAATCCAATCGGCTTGCCATCATCGCCGAAGAGAATAGGGGTTTTTTTATAATGGTTTTTCAACTGGATATCAGAAAGATGCGGGTTCCCCTGAAAAATACGCAACTGGTTGAGGCGAAGCCCCTCCCTCACCCGAACGGGGAATGATCGGGGAATAACTTCAAGATACATACATCCCTTGTATCCAGCGGGGATTTCATCAAACCGGTGACCATGATCGACAATCACCCGGGTGAACATATCCAGTCTTCCAGTCGAACTTTTAGGGTTGGTACGCCCATGAAACCCCTTGGGAAAATTCACTTCTTCCAGCAGAGGTATGAGGTAAATGGCCCCTTTCTCCAGAATTCCCCCATCACGCAAGTCGACGTCATACAGCTTGACATCATTCAATTTGGATTCCACCGTAGCGCTCTCTGGAAGAAAACTGCTTTGAATGCGATAAGCACGACTCCCCAGCCTCAGGTCAAGGCTCACCGGCTGGAACTGGGATGCCAGCAAAGACACGCGGGAATGGACCATCCCCTCATGGCAGGCAAGTTCTATCGACTGGTTGGCAAGATAGCCCGATTTCCCCTTGAGACTCTTGACCAGCTCCCGGGACAAATGCGATTTTGCAGAAAGTGTTTTCATTATGGCGTTTACCTATCCAATTTGAGGGAATATATACCCTGATAATCCTATCTACATAGCGTCGGGAGGAGCTTCAGGAGCGGGTTTTGACCTGCTCCACAGCGCGCAGAAAACCATGCTCAAGTACGCCTGAATAGATCCCCGAACCTCAATCCCGAATCCGAGAGGGGGCAAAATTTCCGAAACTGCCTGAAAACAGATTGACAGGCCGTTTGAGGCTATGATTAAATCTTAATATTCAAATGATTTCAAGCCCATTATGCTGAACAACCCCGATTTATAAGGAAAGCCATATGCCTCTTTACGAATATTTTTGCGAAGACTGCCAATCCGAATTCACTCTGCTCCAAACAGCAGACGTAAATAAAGAAGAATCAGTGTGCTCCGAGTGCGGTTCGAAAAATACCCGCCATCAATTCTCCTCATTCGCCGCAAAAATCCAGGGGAAACCATTAGCCGATCTGCAAAAACCAGCCACTCTGGATGAATTCCCCAACAAGGATGTTTTTAAAATTCCTCCGGTCAGGCACATATCCGAGTTATGACGGGCAATTCGTAAAACTAAATTAACTCTCTATGATTTTCTCCAATTTTATTACTATTTATAATCGAGACTAATGAAAAAAAAGAATCCACAATTCAGAGAAACACCCCATAGCAATTCAAAAGAAATCGGCCTCGCCAAACGAATCGCCGTCCCGGCGTTCTGGACCGCGCTGGTTTTGGTTGGATTGTGGTCCCTGATGAATTTCTCTACCCAGGGAGCGAAACTAGAACCCTACAGCGAGTTTAAGAAAACTTCGGCACCCGTAGAAAAGATTGCCGACAAAGCACCTGAACCAAAACTGGAGCGCTTTGCCCAGGCCAGTCCGCCTGATCTCTCAGACATGGCAGATCCCAACCCGGAGTTGAAACAGTCAGATGACCGGCTATCCAGAGAAACAATGGAGCACATCCAAAAGGGTATGCAACTCGTTGAACAAGGCAAATACAACAGTGCTGATCTAGAGTTTGAAAAAGCAACCAAACTCAGCCCGAAAGCATCTGAAGTCTACGCACTCTGGGGTACCGCACTCAGAGTACAGGAAAAATACAAGGGCGCTAACCGCCAGTTTGCCAAAGCCCTTGAACTGGCGCCCAACGATGCGGAAATCATTTTCAACTGGGGTGTTTCCCGCTTCAGAGAACAAGCCACTGATGAAGCTATTAAACTATTTCACAAAACTGTCAAGCTGAGTCCTTCATACCACATGGGCTGGTACTACCTCGGTAAAGCCTATGGGCAAAAAGAAAAATATGCAGAAGAGGAGAAATATCTCACCAAGGTGACCCAGCTACAGCCGGAATTTGGCTGGGGCCATTTCGACCTAGGACTCGCCCTCAGCCTGCAAAAGAAATTTGATCAGGCCGCGCCACATTTTGAAAGAGCCATTGAGATCGACAAAAAACAATTCGAAAAACCTTTCGTTGTCCAGTTCCTGACCGCGCTGGGAAGATACAATCCCTCTGCCCCAAAAGAAGAAGCAAAGAAGGAAACAAAGAAAGAAGAAAAGAAAAAGCCCGAACCGGTTAAAGAAGCCAAGGTGGAAGAAAAAAAACCTGAGGGTTCAGACCATAAAATGGACGAAGGGTCCAAGGCAAAAAAAGCAACAACCCACGTTACCGGGAAAATGTTGATCAATGGCAAAGTGCCCGGACCCAGCGCACTCGTCTTTCTGGAAACCAAAACAAAAATGAAAGTGCCGAACCAGAAAACGCTGAGAGTCAAAATCGATCAAAGTGACCTCCAGTTCGTTCCCAAACACACGGTGATTCCAGTTGGCTCAGTCGTTGAGTTTTTCAATCAGGACACAGAAGTGCATAACATTTATTCTAAATCCATGAACAACCAATTCAATCTGGGCGCCATGTCAGCAGGTGCGGGCAAAGCCATTTCCCTCCATCAGGCAGGCCCCATCGTTCTACGATGCAACCTGCATAAAGATATGGTGGGAACCATCTTCGTTGTGCCCAACGGATATTACACCCAACCCGATGAGCAAGGCAATTTCAATTTTAAAGATGTGAAGAGCGCAGGCTACATCATGCAGGCGTGGGCCCCGCATCTGGCGCCCGGCGATGTTGAAGCCAACTTGAAATCGGCCGACCTCAATGGCGATGACAAAACTATAAACTTCGAAATCAAAACCGCTTCCAATCCCGCAGAAATTCACGACATGGTAGACCCTACCGACTACAACGCCATAGTTGATGATATCGCGGTCCAACTTGAACAGGCGATCAAAGACTGGGAAGGCGGGAAAAAGTATGTGTCGCGAAAACGCGTTTTAATGGCCATCACCAAACATTATGACGGTGGCGGACTCAAAGGCGCTTTGGCCAAAAGTTTCAGCGAAAAGAGAAGCAAAGGTCTAGAAGATAAACTGGATGACATCCGGAAAATCATTTCAGGAATCGGCTCCGAAGCCAAAACGGCTACCGGGGAATCTCTACGCCAGAAAGCGGCATTTGCCGTCGCCCAACTCAGAAACAACGTCATCGAACTCGAAGCCCGCCTCAACCCCGACCCCAGGGAGCTAAAGTAAGGGCAAATAGCTCAACCTGCTAAAGTATTAAAGTGATCTTCCAGGGCTTACTTTTTATCCCCCGGCGGGGAGCCGCCAGCCAGGTACTAAAGTACGGGGCGTTTTTCCTGCCAGGGCGTCAAGGACGTTGTCGGCAACCAGCAGGGCCATGCGGTCGCGGGTCTCGAAACTGGCGCTTCCAATATGTGGTAGCAAAAGCAGGTTATCCAGTTCCGTCATACCTTCAGTGAGCACCGGTTCTTCTTCATAAACATCCAGAGCCGCGCCTGCCAGCCGGCCTTCCTTAAGCGCCGCGACCAACGCGTAATCGTCAATCACTTTTCCACGCGCCGTGTGGATGAGGTAGGCCGTCTTCTTCATCAACGCAATCTCATCGTTCCCGATCATATATTCCGTCTCTTCCGTTAAAGGGACATGAAGCGTTACAAAATCCGATTCACGCAAAAGTTTGTCCAGGGAGACGAACTCGGCATTGAGCTGTTTTTCCTCTTCCTGCTGTAAACGGTTTCTCTGGTGATACAAGACACGCATGTTGAACCCAGATGCGCGCCGTGCGACCGATCGGCCAATTTCGCCGCATCCGATAACCCCTAGGGTTTTGCCATACACATCCCCGCCAAGAAACATTTTCGCGCTCCAGCCCTTGAACAGACCCTCTCGTGTGAAACGATCCGCAGGCACAATCCGCCGCGCCGCGCCAAGGATCATCGCCCAGGTGAGATCAGCAGTGGTTTCATGGAGAACATTGGGAGTATTGGTGACCCAGATACCCCTTTCCGATGCACACTTTACATCGATATTATTGAATCCAGCTCCATAGTTGGCAATGACCTTCAATTTGCTGCTCTGGTCGATAATGTCCCGACCAATTTTATCCGTTAAGTAACTTATGACAGCGTCACTTTCCGAGACCGCCCGACCCAGTTCTTTCGCCGTTGAGGAGACCCCCGATTCATTTGTTTTCAGGTCGCATTCGGGGGCCAGTTTGTCCAGAGCCGCTTGGGGGAAAATGTTGGTTACGGTGACGACTGGTTTCATTTGTGTTCGGTCCCTGTTAAATTTCTGTGGTAAAATATTTCCGTTGATTCTAAAGGAAAAACTTTCCTAATCCCATGAAAATCCCATTTCTGGTCCCCCCTGAGATAGTCTCAATCGAATCGTCCGTGCGACCAGAGGATGCCCGGCCGCTTGCACCTTCTGCGATATTCGCCAGACAAAGTTCCGCTGTCGCTCGCCGGAAAGCGTTGTTGATGAAGTCGAACAGTTGGTGAAGATGGGAGTAGACAACCTGTTCTTCGTGGACGATACCATAACGATCAACAAACAAAACCTGATCGACACCTGCAACCTGATGGTCGAACGCGGACTGAAGCTCCATTATAAGATTTCGGCACGGGTGGATACCATCAACGGGGAAGTTGTGAAAGCGCTTAAAAAATCAGGATGCTACCGTATCCATTTTGGAATAGAGTCGGCTAGTCCGCGCCACTCGAAATACCTGCAAAAGGGCAAACCCTTGAGAAAGTGGAACGCGCCTGCAAAATGGTCCGCAAAGCGGGGATCAGATTTTTCGCCTACATGATGATCGGCATTCCTCACGAAACCAAAGAAGAAATGTTCGCCACCGTTGATTTTGCGAAAAAACTCAAACCCGACTACGCCCAGTTTCCCATCTGCACCCCTTATCCTAAAACCGAGCTGTACCGGCAGATGCTGGACGAAGGAATCGTGACAGAAGACTATTGGCAGGGTTTTGCCGAGCAACCCAGCGCCAATTTCATAATCCGATTCTGGAATAAGAATTTTACGGAAAATGATTTAAGAAAACTTCAGGACGAATGCCATGCCAGATTCTATACCAGCCCTTCCCACATCATGAAGCAAATCGCCAAAGTGCGGTCATGGTCCGACTTCACCGCCAAAGCCCGGATGGGCACCAAATTTCTCACCAGCAAAATGCGGGTTTAACCAGCCAGCGTGACGCTGGAGGATATCGGGCGTTTTTAAAAAGCACCTCATAAATGAGGCAACTACATTACTATTTCATCCCCCTTAAGAAACAGTGTAGAATCGGTTCATGCTTGAGGTGACCGAAATTTTCAAAAGTGTTCAGGGAGAATCCACCCACATGGGCCTGCCTTGCGTGTTTGTGCGTTTGACCGGATGCAACCTGTGTTGCGTATGGTGCGACACCACCTACGCCTTTCAGGGCGGCAAAAAACTATCCATCGACGAAATTTTAGAAGAAATTAAATCGCACAACATAGACCTTGTAGAAATAACCGGCGGCGAACCGCTCATGCAGAAAGAATCCATTCTGCTTATGGAAACACTGCTGAAGGAAAAATTTCGTGTCATGCTGGAAACCGGCGGTTCGCTTTCTATTAAAGACGTACCGACCAAGGTGATAAAAGTGATCGACCTCAAATGTCCGGGAAGCGGTGAAGAGGACAAGAACCATTGGGACAACCTGAACTATCTCGCATCCACAGATGAGATTAAATTTGTTATCGCCGACCGGGCGGACTATGAGTGGAGCCGGGCGACGCTACATAAATACGAACTCGATAAAAAATCGCACATCCTGTTTTCACCTGTCTTCGATAAATTAAATTTGAAGGATTTAACAGAATGGATTCTGGAAGACAATCTCCCGGTGCGCCTGCAAACTCAACTCCACAAACATATCTGGGACAAAAACGCTCAAGGTGTTTGACCAGCCGGGTACTGATAGGAGAAAGTCCGCTCTAACCTCTCTTGGATGGCGCTCAGGAAATGTTGATTGTAAAATAAAATTGTAGCAAACTCCCCCCACGGGTAGGGGCAGGATCAAACAAAAGCACGATTATTCCATCATGTCCAAAGTCCATCAAAGTATTCGACGCAAACTTTTCGCCTGGTACGATAAAACGAAACGCGACTTGCCCTGGAGAGACACGAAAAACCCTTACAATATCTGGGTATCGGAGATCATGCTCCAGCAAACGCAAGTCAAGACCGTCCTCCCTTATTACCTGCGCTGGATCAAAACGTTTCCCACTGTAGAAAAACTTGCGGGTGCCTCTGAACGAAAAGTTTTAAAGCTATGGGAAGGACTCGGCTATTATTCAAGGGCGAGGAACCTTAGAAAAGCCGCACAGATCATCGTCAAAGATATGAATGGGAAAGTGCCCGACACCGTGGCTGGCCTTATGGCCCTTCCGGGAATCGGCAGGTACACGGCCGGGGCCATCGCCAGTATAGCGTTCGGACTGAAAGCGCCGGTTCTGGATGGCAACGTGAAACGCGTTCTTTCCCGATTATTTTGTCTTAACGAAAATGGAGCCACCTCCGCTTCTGAAAACCGCCTGTGGCAGAAAGCGGCTGACCTACTCCCGACCCGCAGACCGGGCGATTTCAATCAGGCTCTTATGGAACTGGGGGCGACCGTGTGTACTCCGAAATCGCCAACCTGCCTGCAATGCCCGGTGCGCACTTCCTGCGAAGTGTTCCGCCGGGGAACCCTTGAACTGTTTCCACCCGCCAAAAAAAAAGCCCCTGCCAAAAAAATCGAAGTCAGCGCCGCCATCATCTTAAGAAACAGAAAAATCTATATCCAGCAAAGGGCAAAGGGTGGATTGATGGGCGGACTGTGGGAATTCCCCGGCGGCAAGAGAGAAAAAAAGGAATCGATGGAAGATTGCCTGCGGCGTGAGATTAAGGAAGAACTGGGAGCCAGCATTACCATTCTGGACAAAGTTATGACTATCAAACACACCTACACCCAGTTTCGCGTGACTCTTCATGTATTCAACTGCCGTTTGAACGGTCAACGACTCAGACCCAATGGATGCGAACAATGGAAGTGGGTTTCGCCCGCACAATTGGCCACGTATCCTTTTCCTGCCGCCAATGTTAAAATTGTAGAGTACCTGACTGACGAAATCAGCAAGACCCGTGACTGAGAAAACAAATGGCTGTATCAAAGAAAATGAATCCGGGAGTCAAGGCAACCCTTGTCGGTGCGGCGGCGAACCTTAGTCTTTGCGTCGTTAAATTTATTGGCGGCATCATCGGTAACAGTACCGCCATGGTCGCCGATGCGATTCATTCTGTTTCCGACCTTCTGACCGATGCGATTGTCCTGTTCACGCACCGTATAGGCCAGAAACCCAAAGACGAGGATCACCCCTATGGTCATGGTCGCGCCGAAACCCTCGGCACTACGGCTGTCGGTTTTTTCATCATTGCGGCTGGAATTGGACTGGCTTACGAAGCCTGGGGAATTATTCAATCCGGTTCAACCCAAATCCCAAAAACCCTTGCGGCCGGAACAGCGTTGATCTCTATTGCCATAAACGAATGGTTATTTCGCTATACACGCAAGATTGGAGAAAAATCTAACAGTCCAACGCTTGTCGCCAATGCCTGGCATCATCGATCCGATGCGATCTCTTCCATCGCGGCGTTAGTGGGTATTGTCGGGGCGATGATCGGATTCCCCATGCTCGACCCCATTGCCGCGGCGATGGTCGCGTTCATGGTCATGAAGGTGGGCTACGAAATAACTCTTGGCGGATTCCGTGATCTGATGGATACCGCGCTCAGCGAGAAGCAGACTCTGGACATTCAAGCTGTTATAGGTGATATTCCCGGCGTCATCAAATCACATGATCTGCGCACCCGTAGAATAGGCGGGGGAATTTTAATGGATGTCCACATTCAGGTAGATAACGATCTCACTGTGACCGAAGGTCACGAAGTCGCTGAACGGGTTCGGAGAAAGTTGATTAAAGTCTATCCCAACACCCAGGATGTTTTAGTCCATGTAGACGCTTATGACGACCGCAAGGTCGAATCGATTCACAATATTTCGCGCGAGGATGTTGAGCTAAGGGTCACCCCCCTGCTTGCAAACATAAACGGCGCGTTCGAAAAAACGCGCCTTCGAGTGCACCACCTCAAAGGAAAAAATTTCATAGAACTTTATTTGCGCGGGGACTCTAAGAAAACAATCGCCGAAACCGAAACCCAACTTGAAGAAATTAAAAAACACCTGCTAAGGAGCGAACACATCGACGGCGTCAAAATTTTTCTGGAAATCGGAGCTGATGATCACTCAACAAAATAGGTGTCATGGTCAGAGAAAACCGGCGGGCTGTGGAAGTTGAGCATGGCAAGGGGTTCATCACCGGTGGTGAACTGGTGGACGGTTTCAGGAGGAACTCTGAAAAAACATCCTTCTCTCAGTTCATATTCCTTCCCGCCGAGATCAGCCTTCCCGGCACCCGAAAGAACGTAATACAACTCCTCACCCTTTTTATGAAAACTTGGCTTTTTAACCTGCCCCGGGGCCATGTGTACGACATAAGCGGAAAACTGTTCACAAGCTTCCCTGGGTAAAAGCTGATCGATCTGAATTCCTTTCAAAACGAACGATGTCCCCTCCCCCGGCTCTACAAACAACACCTGATTTTTTTTATCTGCCATTCGCGCCTCAAAATTTTTTACAATCGGGAGCAAATATCCCCTGAATGCGTGTTCGTATCAACTTGTGAAATGGCTTCCAATATACTTCCATCTTCACCAATCACATAGGTGATGCGCGATGCGTACTCATCTTCCGGTTCCTTGACTGCATGGTAGGCCAACGCAACCTCACGATTCACATCGCATAACAGCGGATAAGGAAAATCAAATTTCTCGGCGAACGCTTTATTGTCCGCCTCGTTATCAAGACTGACTCCCAGAACAACTGCGTTTTCCCCGGTGAGCTTCGCATAGTCATCACGAAATCCTTTCCCTTCAATTGTACAACCCGGCGTATCGGCCTTGGGGTAAAACCATAACACCACTTTTTTGCCAGCGAAACCTTCAAGGCTCACTGTATTGCCATTATGATCCCTGACTGAAAAATCAGGAGCACTCGTTCCCGCTTTCAACATGCGAAACCTCCTTCATATAAATGCAAATTTTATTTGGTTTTTTAAAACACCGCCTAACAAACCTGACAGTATCCATTTAGATGCTGTCTGATGTCTGTGGACTCAAAATTAATTTGCCAAAGGAAATTTATTTTTCAACTGAAAGGAGGCTTTCGCCCAGGATGAGGTCTTCTTTCCGGGTGATTTTTATATTCAATTCGGAGCCGGAAACTATCTTGACTTGTTTGCCCAGGTATTCAACCAACGCTCCTTCATCTGTTCCATAGTATGAATCCTTCTGGGCCTTGGCGAACGCCTCTTGAAGCAGGCCGTATTGGAACGCCTGTGGCGTCTGAACGCGCCACAACCCTTCCCGTGACACCGTGCGCTCGACAAATCCATCTGCGACCTGCTTGATCGTATCACTGACCGGTATCGCGGTAATGGCGGTGCCATGTTGCCCTGCCGCTTCCACGGTTTCCTTTATCATTTGTGGCGTTGCGAAAGGACGGACCCCATCATGGACCACTGCGATCTCCGTTGACTCCTCAAGCGCCTGAAACCCGTTATATACTGAGTCCTGACGTTGCGGGCCTCCCGCGACAACTTTGCGAACGATATCGTATCCATGCAACCATTCGTCTCCGGATTCATCCACATCCGCCTGCGGCATCACCAACACCACATAGTCGATCACTTCACAAGCCGCGAACACCTTGAGCGTATGATGGAGCAGGGGTTTTCCCTGAAGCTCCATAAACTGTTTGGGCACCGCCGCACCTATTCGTGTACCGCGACCTGCCGCTGGTATGATAGCGCCAACTTTCATAGCCCGCCTGATTTATAAATAAATTTATCCTTATTATGCTTTTCAGAAAACCACATCGAATGCTTCAGAAAGTGTTTTAACTGGAATCAAGTTCAGTGAACTGCTCTTGTTAAGCAGTTTATCTTCATTCACCGAATGTGGCACGACACAACGTTTGAATCCCAACCGCTCCACCTCGGTCAATCTGGCTTCCAACTGCATGACAGACCTCACTTCCCCGGTGAGCCCTATTTCTCCAATCATGACAGTGTGCGGATCAACCGATATATTCCTGAAACTTCCAGCAATCGCCGCCGCTATTCCCATATCCACAGCCGGTTCGGATACTTTAAGTCCGCCCGCAATGTTGACAAAAATATCCTCGCCCTGCAGATTCAGCCCCAGCCGTTTTTCCATTATAGCAATCAGCAAAGACATCCTGTTGTGGTCGAATCCAGCGGACATACGCCGGGGCATACCTATTGAAGAAGATGACGTCACCAGTGCCTGGACTTCCACCAAGAGCGGCCTGCTCCCCTCCATGCTGGAAATTATGATCGAACCGGGTGAGTCTGCCGGACGCTCCGACAAAAAAATGTCCGACGGATTCTCCACGCCAACGAGACCTTCGGGAAGCATTTCAAAAACTCCAATCTCCGGCGTCGAGCCAAAACGATTTTTTATCGCTCTTAAAATTCGATATGAATGTCCTTTTTCTCCCTCAAAGTATATCACCGTATCGACAATGTGCTCCAGTGATTTTGGGCCTGCGATAGCGCCGTCTTTGGTGATATGGCCTATGAGCAATGCCGGCATGGCCCGCTTCTTCACATCCTGAAAAATTTTGAAAGCGACCTCCCGAACCTGGCCAATGCTCCCCGGAGCAGATTGCAAATCTGCGGTAAAAAATGTCTGGATGGAATCAAGGACCAACGCGTCCGGCTGAACCTGCTCAACCACAGCCAGAACATCCTCAATACAAATTTCGGAGCAGATCAGCAGGTTATCGGACAGTGCCCCCAAACGATCCGCCCGCAGTTTTATCTGCGCTGGTGACTCCTCTCCGGAAACGTAAAGTACTTTTGCTCCCGATATTGCCATCTCACCCATGCTTTGTAACAAGAGAGTTGATTTACCAATTCCAGGGTCCCCACCAATAAGAATAAGAGACCCCTCAACGAGTCCACCTCCCAGGGTCCGGTCGAATTCCCCAATACCCGTGACCAGTCTGTTTTGTGTGAGCGGCGCAACCTGAGTGACCGGTTGAACAGAATTACCATCGCCCCCACCTTTCCCGGTTTTTCGTTTCGAGCCCGCTCCTTTTATCCTTTCCTCGGCAAGAGTATTCCACTCTTCGCATCCTGGGCATTTGCCCATCCACTTGGGAGTACGTTGACCACAACTCTGACACACAAATTCCGTAACCGTTTTAGCCATACCATCGATTCCAGTAAAATGATTCTGTTTTATAGAAGGAGAGGTTTTGGTCTTTTAACGACCTGAGGTTTTTACCAAAGAGAGCCCGTTAAATCGTTCCGAACGGGGCTCGGGGAAATAGTCAAAAGAACAATCGCAAAAATTTACCGGGCCGGAGCAACCGGCTTAACCACACTTTTTTTCTTACTTTTCATCTTCTTCAAAATATCATTATTGCGGGAGATATTAACATTAGCTTTGTTCCTCAAGTCTGACAGGTAGCTTTGCATTTTTTCCTGCCCTTTAAGGACACCATCCACACCACCCTTATTAAC